>WQZC01000063.1 GCA_009780925.1 Actinomycetes bacterium
GGGCGGTCGCCTCGGGCACCCGGTTGCTGCCGAGGCGCCGCTAGGAACGGGGTGCGGCGGGGGTGGCGCCGTCCTCGGCGCCACCCCCGCCCTCAGCCGGTCATTCCATGGCGCAGCGCAGGATCGCCACTGATCCGACGATGCCCAATTGGCCACTGTTGAGGAACAGGTGATATAGGTCCCGGTCGCGCCAGCGCAGGTCTGTGGTCGCCTCGAAGTAGCTGGACCTGCGCCGGTCGTTGCGCCGCAGCTCCGACTCCGCGCGGCCGGGGTCGAGCTGGTACGCACCGGTGGCGCGCGCGACCCGGGCCGCGGTGTCGGCGTGCACGAAGACCCGGAGCACGTTTCGTTGCTCCCTCAGGATCGCGGCCGCGCCCCGTCCGACGATCACGCAGGGCTGGGCGGCCAGCTCGTTGATGATCCTGGTCTCCGCGGCGACCAGCCGCTGCACCACCGAGGAGTGCCCGGGGCTCTCCCCGGACGCGATGTTGGCGAACGCGGCCAGACCGAACGACAGAGTGCCGTTGACGCTCTCCTCAACGCCGCTCAACTGCGAGACCGGCAGACCCAGTCGCGCCGACGCTCGCTGGAGTATCTCTTGGTTGTAACACGGGACACCGAGTTGGCCCGCCAGTCGCTCGCCGATCTCGCGTCCCCCGCTGGCGTACTCGCGTTCAATCGCGGTCACGCTGTAGCGCATGTTCCCCACTCCCTCCGATATCCGAACCGTCGGCGGCGACGAACGGGCCGCCGACGGGTCATGCCGCGGCTTCGAATTGGCTGTTGTAGAGGTCGGCGTAGAAACCGCCCTCGGCCAGCAGGTCGTCGTGCGTCCCGCTCTCGATGACGTCGCCGGCGTCCATCACCAGGATCAGGTCCGCGTTGCGGATCGTGGACAGCCGGTGCGCGATCACGAATGAGGTGCGCCCGACAGTTAGCTGGTCCATCGCGGCCTGCACGATCCGCTCGGTTCTGGTGTCCACCGAGCTGGTGGCCTCGTCCAAGATCAGCAACGGGGCGTTCTGGATCATCGCGCGCGCGATGGTGATGAGCTGTTTCTGCCCCTCGGACAGGCTGACCTTGTCGCCCAGCACGGTGTCGTAGCCCTGCGGCAGGGTGGAGATGAAGTGGTGCAGCCCCACCGTCTTGCACGCCTGCACGACCTGGGCGTCGGTGACTTCCGGTTTGCTGTAGACGATGTTCTGCCGGATCGTCCCCTCGAACAGCCACGCGTCTTGCAACACCATGCAGAACTGCTCGTGGACGTTGGCGCGCGGCACCTCGGTGGTCGGGGTCCCGTCGAGCAGGATCGACCCGCCGTCCAACTCGTAGAACCGCATGAGCAGGTTGACAATGGTCGTCTTGCCCGCGCCGGTGGGCCCGACGATGGCGACCTTCTGGCCGGGCCGGACGTGCACCGAGAAATCGTGGATGATCGTTTTCTCCGGGCTGTAGCCGAACTTGACGTGGCGGAACTCGACGTCGCCGTCGACACTGGCGAGCCGCTCGGCTTTGTCGTGCTCGTCGGCCATCTCCGGTTCGTCAAGGAACGCGAAGACGCGCTCCCCAGCCGCCGCGGTGCGCTGCAGGTTGTTGGCGACTTGGGCGATCTGCGCGAGCGGCTGGGTGAACAGGCGAACATAAATCATGAACGCCACAATCACCCCGAACGTGATGTGCCCGCTCAACGCCAAGGCCGCGCCGACGACGCACACCGCCACGTAGCCGAAGTTCCCGATGAACTGCATCAGCGGCATCATCAACCCGGACAAGAACTGTGACTTCCACGCGCTCACGTACAGATCGTTGTTGTATTTTTCGAAGGTTCGCCGCGCTTCCGGTCCTCCGTTGTACACCTTGACCACGTTGTGGCTGGAATAGATCTCCTCCACGTGCGCGCCCACGTCGCCCAGCCCATTCTGCTGGGCCAGGAAGTATTTCTGCGATTTCGTCATGATGACCATCATCGTGGCGAATCCGATCAGGCTTGACCCGACGGCGGTCAGCGCGAGGATCCAGCTGTTGTAGAACATCATGGCGAGCGAGCCGAGGAACATGGTGATCGCGGTCACCAGGGAGCCGATGCTCTGGTTGAGCGTCTGGCCTATAGCGTCGACGTCATTGGTGACCCGGCTCATCACATCGCCGAAGCTGGACCGGTCGAAATACTTGAGCGGCAAGCGGTTTATCTTGCCGCTGATGTCGGTGCGCAGCGATTTGGAGATCCGTTGCGTCACGGTCGCCATGATGTAGCTCTGCGCGAAGCTGAGCAGCGCTGAAGCGGAGTAAAGCGCCACCAGGAACCAGGCGATGTTGACCACCGAGTGCAGATTGACGCTGCCCGCCACCGGGGTGCCGTTGAGCAATGCGGGCAGCCCCTTGCCGATCTCATTGGTGATGTTCTTGAGCTGGTTGGGGCCGATGACCTGCAGCGCGGTGCCCACGGCGGCCGCGATCAGCGCGACGATGACCGCCGGGATATAGGCGCGGCAGTAGCGGATCAGTTTCTTCCAAGTGCCCCGGAAGTCCTTCGGTTTCTCGACGGGCGCGCCCATGCCACCGCCGCGTCGGCCCATCCCACCAGGACGGCCCGGGCCACCCGGGCGGTTGGCGGCGGGACGCTCGGGTCGGTTTGCGCTCTCGCTCATTTCGCGAGTTCCTCCTCGCTCAGTTGCGACATCGCGATTTCCTTGTAAACCTCGCAGGTCCGCAGCAGTTCGCGGTGTGTGCCCTTGCCGACCACCCGGCCCTCGTCCAGCACGATTATCTGGTCGGCGTCCATGATGGTTCCGATCCGTTGCGCCACGATCAGGCTGGTCACGCCCGCGGTCTCACGCTTCAGCGCGCTGCGCAGGGCGCGGTCGGTGCGGTAGTCCAGCGCCGAGAAGCTGTCGTCGAAGATGTATATCTCCGGGTCGCGGCAAACGGCGCGCGCGATGGCCAGCCGCTGCTTTTGCCCCCCGGACACGTTGGTCCCGCCCTGCGCGATGGTGGCTTCGTACTGTCCCTCCATCTCCTGGACGAAATCGCTGCCCTGGGCGATGGCGAGGGCCGCGGCCACTTGCTCTTGGGTGGGGGCGGCTTTGTCGTTCTCACCGTAGGCGACATTGGAGGTGACGGTGCCGCGGAACAGCACGGCCTTCTGCGGCACGTACCCGATCTTGTTGTAAAGAGCTTCGGCGGCGTAGTCCTTGACGTTGACCCCGTCGATGAGCACGTCGCCGGAGGTGGCGTCGAAGAACCGGGGCACCAGGTTGATCAGCGTCGACTTGCCGGCGCCGGTCGACCCGATGAAGGCGATCGTCTCGCCGTGCGCGGCGGAGAAGCTGATGTCGCGCAACACGTAGTCGGCGGCGTCGGGGTATTTGAAGCTGACGTCGCGGAACTCGATCTCGCCGACGCTGCCCGGCTTGCCCTCCTGCTCGGGCCCGGCGACGATGGCCGGCTGGGTGTCCAGCACCTCCATGATGCGCCGGGCCGAGACAGCGGCCCGGGGCAGCAACACGAACAGGATGATCAACATCATGAAAGCCATGATCACCTGCATGGCGTAGGCGGAGAACACCACCATGTTGGAGAAGATGGTGAGCTTGTCGTTCGCGCCGGCGTCGTTGATCAGGTAGGCGCCGATCCAGTAGATGGCCAGCGACAGGCCAGACATGATCATCATCATCACCGGCATCATGAAGGCCATGCCGCGGCTGGTGAACAGTTGAGTGCGGGTCAGCGCTTCGTTGGCCCGCTCGAACTTCGCCTCCTGGTAGTCCTCGGCGTTGTAGGCGCGGACCACGCGCAGCCCGGTCAGGTTCTCTCGGGTGACGTCGTTGATGCCGTCGGTGAGGGACTGCATCTGCCGGAACTTCGGTAGCACAAAGGTCATGATCATGGCGATCATGACGATCATGACGAGCACCGCCACGCCGGTGGCGTACGACCAGTCCAGTCCCTTGCCGGCGATCTTGATCACTGCCCACACGGCCATGATGGGCGCGGTGATGACCAGTTGCAGGCCCATGGTGACCAGCAGCTGGATCTGGGTGATGTCGTTGGTGGACCGGGTGATGAGGCTGGCCGTGGAGAACCGGTTGATCTCCTCCATGGAGAACGAGTCGACCTGGTCGAATTGCAGGCTGCGCAGCCGGCGGGAGAACGACGCCGCGATCCGGGCCGCGATGAATCCGACGATCACCATGGAGACCAGGCTGCCGAGCGCGCACAACAACATGTAGCCGCCCTGGGTCCAGATCTCGCCCATCTTGCTGCCCGGCGTCTCCACCAGACGGGTTATCTCGGCCATGTAGTCCGGCATCTTCAAGTTCAGCCAGACCTGCGCCACGATGAATATGAGGCTGAACCCGATCTGCCACCATTCCCGCGGTTTCAAGTACTTGAATATCCTGAGCACGCTTGCCCCTCTCACTGCCAATCAAAAGTTGCGTACGGACGGTGTCTGCACAAGGTGGTGGTTGCCGATTGCGCTCCTCACGTGCCCTTATCCAGATGCCGCAGCTGCGGGGCGATCTCGGTGAGCCGGTCCCAAATCCGCACGAACTCCTCGGCGTCGCGCTCGCCGAGCAGTTCGAGCAGCCGCGTGGTGTTCTTGAGAAGCTCTTGATGGCGCTGATCGGCCAGCGCCTCGCCCGCCGGCGTCAGGTCGATCAGGACCCGGCGGCGATCGGCGGTGTCGATGCGCCGGGTGACCAAGCCCTTGCCCTCGAGGCTGTTCAGCGCGGCGGCGATCCGGGCCGAGCTGACGTTCATGGCGGCGCTGATGTCGCTGGGCAGCGTGCTCTTGTCCTGGCGCCACAGGTAGAACAGCACAAAGCTCTCGCCGCGCAGGGAGGCGTCGATCCCTTGGTGCGGGCCGTGCTTGATGGCGCCGTACCGCTGGCGTAGGAAGTGCTCCGCGAGCCGCGCGAAGTCCATGATCGAATTCACCTCCCCGATTCGGCTAACACTGTTAGTAGCGTAAGGGGGTTAGGTTCCTGTGTCAAGTACGCGGGACGGACCGGGCCGCGCGCCGGTTCAGCGCTGGTGAGTGCCCACCAGCACCGCCCGGGCGATGGTGTGCGGCGCCGCCTGGGCGAGCACCGCGTCCGGCTTGGCCCGCGCCGGGAGGTCCAAGCGCTCGATGTCCAAGGCGTGCACGGCGAAGAAGTAGCGGTGCGCGTGGTCGCCGCGCGGCGGCAGCGCGCCGACGAACCCGGTGGCGCCGACGCTGGTGCGCAGATCGACGCTGCCGGGGACCCCGGTTGACGGGCGGCGGGCGGGGATGATCGCGCTCGCTATCACGCGGATCGCGCCGCGCCGACGACCGGCCGGCAGCGCGGTGACGGTGGCCGGGATGTCGCCGACCAGCCAGTGCCAAGCCCCGCCGCGCGGCGCGTCCGGGTCATAGGCGGTCACCAGGAAAGACTTGGTGGCGTCCGGGAAACCCGCCCACGACAGTTGTGGCGAGACGTTCCGGCTGGGTCCGGTCTGCGCCGCCGGCAGTGGCTCGCCGTCGGCGAAATCCTTGCTGGTCACCGTGAACGAGGGCACGGCGGGCAGCGCGTCGAACGGATCGGGGGGATACGGGCGGGCGGAGTCGAACTTCACAGCGGGAAAGCCTATCGGCTCGCCGGGCATCTGCGGCGGCGCTCAGGACGCGAACCGTCGCGCGGAACTTGACCTTCGTGATGATCGGTCAGAAGTCGAGCGGGTAGAGGTCGATCACGTCGTCGCCTCGGGTGACCGCCGCGAGCCGCCACTTGTCGAACGCGGTGCACGGGTGGGAAATGCCGAGCCCGACCACGTCGCCGACCGCCAACGGCGCGGGGCGATCGTCGAGCACCAAGAAGGCGTGCTGGTCGTCGAATCCGCGCACCCGGGCCGTCTGGTGGAACAGCGTCGGCGCCCCCAGTCGGCCATGGGCGGCCGGACGGCGCCACCACAGCGGCACCGGCGCGTCCAGATCGTAGGGCACGTCGCGCCGACCCGCGCCCAGCAGCGCGAGGCCCGGCTCCGGGACGCTGAGCACCTGCGCCCAGATCGTGATCGCGGGATCGAGCCGGCGCCCGTCCGGCAGCCGCGACCACGGGTTCAGCTCGGCGTAGTGCACATGATCATGCGTCAGATAGGCCCCGGACCGCAGCACGCCTTGCCAGCCGCGGGCTGGCAAGGCGGCCAAGGCGGGCGCCACCACATCCAGGTAGGCCGACCCGCCGACGCTCACCAGGAAAGGATCGATCGGCCCGGACGGGCAGGCGGCGCGCCACTGGGCGGACGCCCGCTCCACCTCCCGCGCGATCGCCAGCAACGTTTCGACCCAGTCGCGCACGGCGCCCAGCGAGGCCGCTGACGCGTCGGGGGCGACGGTCCCTTCGAACCCGATCACGCCATCGACCCGCAGCCGTTCGGCGATCAGCCGGCGCGTCAGCGCCACGGCTTGCTCGGCGGTTCGCGCGCCGGTGCGGCCGCCCGGCACACCCACCTCGACCAGCGGGCGCAGCCGGGCCCGGACATCGGCGCTCGCCCCCGCCAGCGCGCTGGCCAGCACGCTGATCCCGGCGTCCGAATCGACCTCCAGCCACACCTGGAACAGCGGGTCGCGGTCCAGTTCGGCGACGAGCCAACGCGCGTCGCGGAGGTCCACCAGCTCGTTGGCCAGCAGCACCCGGCGCGCCCCCCAGTCGCGCGCCGCCCGCAGCTGGTGCGGCATCGCCACCGTGGCCGCCCACGCTCCGGCGGCCGCCTGCCGGAGCCACAGGTCGGCCGACATCGGGGTCTTGACGTGCGGGGCGTGCCACAGCCCGTGGTCCCGGCAGAGCCCGGCCATCGTGTCGATGTTGTGGCTCAGCGCCGCGTCGTCCAGGGTGAGCAGTGGCCAACCGAACCAGTCGTCGTCCACCCGGCGCGGTTGGATCGCCAACTGGGCGCGCAACTCGTCCAGCCGGTGGTCCCGCGACAGCCGGAGCCCTTTCGTGCGCGGCCCGACGAAGACCAGCGCGGATGGGACGGGTTGAGCGGACCGGGCCTGTGGTGCGGACCGGGCGGGGTCATCGGTCATCGGGCCTATCCCTTCTCACGCGGCGCGCGGCGCGCGGCGCGCGTAGTTCTCGGCCAACAGCGCCTGCGCGGCGATGTAACTGGACATGGTGAGCAGTTCCCGGCCCGGGAAGTCGGCGCCCGCCTTGCCGATCCCGATCATCAGATCGGACAGCACGAATAGCGCGCCGCCCAGTTGCCCGCCTGGGCCCAGCCGACGGGCCGCGTGAGCCATGGCCAGCAATGCCGCGCTGTAGCCGGCCACCGGAACGGCCAACGGGCCCAGCCGCCGGGCCAGCGCCGCGTTGGCCGCGAGCCAGGTGAGCGCGTACGGCGCGGCGGCGCGAAGCTCCACGCCCCGTTGTTGGGATCGGCGTGGGAGGGCGCGCGATGGCGCGCCCGCGATGGGCGGCGCGTTGGTTGGCCAATCGGGCGCGCCGTCGAGCTGGCGGAACGCTTTCCGGTAGCACAACTGGGCGCCGAGGAAGGAGCCCATCCCAGTCAAGAACGCGGGGCGACCGGGAAACAACAGTGCGGTGTCGCCGCCGGCCGCGCAAGCCAACCCGGCGACCATCGCGCCGCGCGGTCGCCCGGTGGCCCGGGCCACACCGACCGCGAGCGCCGGCGCCAGCAGCGGCTTGGCCAGCCGGCGCAGGGATTTCGTTTGGGTGGCGACGCCGATGAGGTCCACCGCCGCCAGCGCCGCGTAGGACCACAGCGCGACGGGATCAAGCGCCATGCCACGCACCCTGCGGGCGGGCCAATCGGACTTCATAACGCCGAATTATCGCCAGCCGCGCTGGGAGCGCGACGCGCGCGTGGCGGCGCCGTGCGACCGCAGGCGCCCGGGCCTCCGTCGCGCCGCGCGCCGCGTGGGGCGCAACCGAGCCACAGGCGCGGGTCGCCGTGGAGCCGCAGGGTCGCGGGGTCGCGGGGTCGCGGGGTCGCGGGAAGTTCAGCCGCGCCGCCGGCGCGCGCCAGCTCAGTCGAAGCGCAGCACGAGGCGGCCCCGGGCGCCGCCAGCCTGCAGTCGGCGGTGCGCCTCGGGGGCTTGCTCGGCGGGGTAGGTGGCGGCGACCCGAAGCGTCACCACGCCGCGCTCGACCAGCTCTCGGAGCTGGTCGAGCTTCTCCCAGCTCTCCAAGTAGCTGCGCACGGTGACCGGCGTGACCCGCAGACCGCGCCGCCCATCGCCGGAGTAGCCGCGCACGGTGGCCACCGCGCCGCCGTCGCGCACTGCGGGAAGCGCCAGCGCGCCGAGCAGCGCGCCGTCGGCCAGCCCATCCACCCCGTCCGGGAACTGCTCGCGCACCCGGGCGGCGAAATCGTCGCCGCGCGGGATCACCACATCAGCGCCCAGCTCGCGCACCAGCGCCTCATCGGCCGGCGCGGCGTCGGCTATCACCGTGAGGCCCTCGGCTTTGGCGAGCTGCACGACGTAGCCGCCGAACGCGCCGGCCGCGCCGGTGACGGCCAGTGCCTGGCCGGCGCGCAACGCCAGCTGGTCCATGGCCTGGCGGGCGGTGAGCCCGTTCATCGGCAGGGTCGCGGCGGCCGGGGCGCCGGCCCCGGCGGGCGCCCGGGTCACCGATCGCGCTGGGAGCACCAGATCCTCGCGGTAGCCGCCGTGCGGCCCGGACGGCGCGACGATGCCCATCACCGCCTCGCCGACGGTCCGGCCAGTGACCTCGGGGCCGATCTCGACGACCGTGCCGGCGATGTCCATGCCCGGCACCGCCACCCCGCCCGCCGGGCGCTCGCCGCCCCCGTGCCGGCCGGCGCGCAGCATGGTGTCGGTCGGGTTGACCGCCGCCGCGCGCACCCGCACCCGCACCTGGCCGGCGCCCAATGGTTCGGCCGGGAGGTCCATCGCGCGCAGGACTTCCGGGCCGCCGAACTCGCTCAAACCGATGGCTCGCATGCCCCGACTACTACACCCGAGGGTTGGGCCGATCGCGGTCAGGGGCGCCTACGAGATTCCGAGCGCCCCCAACGGAGGGGTGCTCAGCGACTTCCTCGCCCGATCGGCGCCCAGCCCCGGCTCAGTCGCTCGCCGTCGTCAATCGTTCTGGCCCGGCTCCGCTTTGTAGGGAAGACCGCCGCTGACGATGAAATGCGCGCCGGTCACGTGCGCGGCGAGTGGAGAGCACAAGTACATGATCGCCTGGGCGAGGTCGTCCGCTTCCTCGAATTTCGCCAGAATGAGGCGGCGGCGGTACTCGTCTTTCACGACTGCGGCGGGAACGCCGCGCCGCGCCCCCTCCTGCTCCCATTCGAGTTCCATCATGTCGGTCGCCACGTCGCCTGGGCCGACCGCGTTGACGTTGACGTGCGGCGCCCACTCCTGAGCGGCGACCTGCGTCAACCCGATGATGCCGAATTTCGCGGCGCAGTATGGTCCGAAGTACTTGGTCGTGCAGTTCAGCTGAGCGACGTAGGACCCGAGGTTCACGATGCGGCCGAACTTTTGGGCGATCATCATGCGCGCGGCGTGCCGCATCGTGAGAAACGTGCCCTTGGCCATGATGTCGATGTGCGCGTCCCAGTCCTCCTCGGTGCAGTCGAGCAGTGACCGGTAGAGCGATATGCCAGCGTTGTTGACGAGAAAATCGAGCCGGTCAAAGGACTTCGCGAACCGGGCGAACATGTCATCGACGGCAGGTGACGTGGAGACGTCGGCGGGCAACGCGACGGCCTCGCCGCCGGCGGTTTGGATCTCGCGCGCGGTCCGTTCGGCCGTCTCCGCGGAACGATCATTGACGGCGACGCGCGCGCCGTGCGCGGCGAGCCGAAGGGCGGTCGCCCGGCCTATTCCCTGGCCTGCGCCGGTGACGAGCGCGACCCGCCCGGTGAAGTCGAAGGGATCACTCATAATGCCCTCTCTAGGTTGTGTCGTGGTTTGCTCGCGCGAGCTGATGGGACAGCGGCGCGATGGTGTCGGTCGCTCGGCAGAAGACGGCGTAGGCGTCGGCGTACCGATCGCTGAGGTCGGCGCGCGGGACAATGGGCGCGGCCAGGCGGGCGTAGCCTCCGGCGTCGCCCCAGCCCGCCAATTCCCGCACTCCGATGGCCGCGACGACAGCGGCTCCGAGCGACGCCCCGGGGTGGTCGAGGACCGGTTCCAGAGTTATCCCGCACACATCGGCGACAACTTGTTTCCAAAGCCTGGACTTGCTTCCACCGTTGGTGACGCGTGCTGATTCCGGCGCGATCCCGAGCTCGGCGTAGACGTCCAGGTGGTGCCGGAAGCCATACGCGACTGCTTCCAAACAGGCGCGGAACAGCTCGCCCCGAGTGGTGCCCAGATGAAGTCCGAGGAACGCCCCGCGAAGATTCGGGTCGTGCAGCGGGGACTTCTCGCCAAGGAAATAGGGCAGGCAGACCAGGCCGTTCGCGCCCGGCGCCGCCGCTTCCGCTTCGTCGTCCAGGCGCTCGATCGGCACGTCGCGCGCGATCTCCCGCTGAAACCAGCGCAACAACGTGCCGCTGGTGGCCATGCAACCGTTCGGCAGCCACAGCGCGGGATCCGGATGCCGGTCCAAGTAGAGCCGGCGATCGGCCAAAGGAGTGTCGGCCACGACGAGGATGTCGCCGGCGCCGCCCAATTTGATCAAAGTTTCGCCCGGCCGGTGGAGGCCGGCGGCGAACGCGGACAGCACGTGGTCGGCGCCGCCGACAATGATTGGCGTCCCCGCGCGCAGTCCCGTTGAGTCCGCGACCTTGGCGCTGACCGAGCCAACGGGCTGCCCCGGATCCCGGATGGGAGGCACGATGCTTGGCTCGGCGCCGGCGGCCGAGAAGACTTCCTCGAACGGCGCGCCATCGAGGTGGAACAGCCCGCTCTCCACGGCCCAGTTGCGTTCGACATGGGCGTCCGCGCCGAGCTGGGCGGCGATCCAGTCGTAGGAGCCGACGACTGATCGCACCCGGGCCCATAAGCCTGGTTGGTGGCGCGCGAACCAGACCAGCGACGGTGCCACCGATTGTTGCGTCAGTTCGGAACCGGTCGCCGCGAGCAGGTCGAGATGGCCGAGCGATCCACGCAGCGCGGCCACCTCCTCGAACGCCCGGGCGTCGTTTTGCAGCAGCGCGCGGTAGACGGGACGGCCGGTGGCGTCTAAGAACAGGACGGCGGGCACCATGCCGGAGACCGCGACCGCCGCGACGCCGTCAGGGGGGCAGGCGGCCTGGCCCAGCACGGTGTTGACGCATCTGATGACGTTGCGCCACCACTGCTCGGGGTCGGCCTCAGCCCAGCCAGGGTGCTCGGCGTAGATGTCGTTGGGCGCGGTGGCCTCGGCGACGATGCCGCGTGCGACGTCCAGGGCGGCCACCTTCACCCCGGATGAGCCCAGGTCGATGCCAATGGTGAGTGACATGGCTCATCCGACCTGGCGGGCGGCGTCGATGAATCGTCGGGCGCGGTCCGGATCCACTGGGTTCCAGGTGTGCCCACCGACTTTCAGGCTGGATCCGACGATGCAGCCGTCGACCACTTTGAGGTGGTCGGCGATGGTCTCCGCGCGCGCGCCCGTGTTGAGCAGCACCGGTGTCTCGTCGGGCACCGCTGAGCGGACGTCTTGCAGGGTGTGCTCATCGGGTTCGGCTCCGGCCATGGGGCCGGACACCAAGATCGCGTCGGCGAGGCTGGACACGGCCACCGAGCGGGCGATCTCCGCTGGCCGGCGTCCCCCGATAGGTGAGGCGAATTCCGGGGTTATGTTCATCAGCACAGCGAGGTTCTCGACGTCGAACTGGCGGCGATCGCGCAACAGTTTGGCCGCATCGGTTTGCCACAGCCCCATGTCCGACTCCCAGACCCCGGTGGCGGTCGTGCGCATGAACGAGGCGCCGGTCGCGGCCGCGACCGCGAACGCGCACTCTGAGTCCCACAGGAAGTCGGCGCCGAACGGCGCCCCAGCCGGTAGGACCTCGGCGGCCACCGTGGCCACGACACGGGCCATGGCCGCCGCGCTGAAGGGCGCGGCGCGCAGCTCGTACGGCCGGTCGTTCTCATTGCAGAACATGACCGCGTCGAAGCCGGCCTGGGTGAGGATCTCGACGTCGCGGCTGACCACGTCGATGATCCCCTGCATGCCGAGCGAGGCGTCGTACAGCGGCGTGCCGGGCAGCGCGGGCACGTGGGCCATGGCGATGAGCGCCTTGCGGTCGCCGAAGATTGCGCCGAAGTTTGTCAACTGGATCTCCTTAGACGTTGGTGACCGAGACGCCCGCTTCGATCAGGGCGGACACGGCGGGGTGATCTGTCGGCGCATCGGTGATCAGCAACCCGATCTCGTCGATGGAAGCGACATTGGCGAATGCGACCCGGCCTAGTTTGGAGGCGTCCGCGAGCACGACATGGCGGGTCGAGGCGGCGAGCGCGA
>WQZC01000064.1 GCA_009780925.1 Actinomycetes bacterium
CTGGTCGGCGACCGGGGCCGGTTCGCCGGCGTGGCGAGCCTCGACCTGACCGGCATGACCGGGCTGATCGCGCTCGATCCGGTGTCGCTGACCGCGACGTTCGGGGCCGGCACCCGCGGCCCGGACGCCGAGCGGGAGCTCGCCGCGCGTGGGCTCACCATCGGGCACTATCCACAGTCGTTCGAGTTCGCCTCGCTCGGCGGCTACGCGGCCACTCGCTCCTCCGGGCAGTCGTCGTGCGGCAACGGCCGTTTCGACGCGCTGGTGGTCGGGCTGCGGGTGGCCACCCCGGTCGGCGAGCTGCGCGCCGGGCTCGCGCCCGCGAGCGCCGCCGGACCCGACCTTCGCGAGCTGTTCCTCGGTGGCGAGGGGGCGCTCGGGGTGATCACCGAGGTCACCGTCCAGGTGCGCGCCCGCCTCGCGGAGCCCAGCTACGAAGGGTGGACCTTCCCGAGCTTCGCCGACGGGGCGACCGCGATGCGCGCCCTGGTGCAAGCCGGGCTGCGCCCGAGCGTGCTGCGGTTGTCCGACGAGACCGAGACGTTCGTCAACCTGGCCACGCTGCCCGCCGGCGACGGCGACCCGGTGACCGGCGCGCTGATGATCGTCGGCTATGAGACCCCGGTCGCGCTGGCCGCGCGCGAGCCCGTCACCGCCGCCCTGCGCGAGAGCGGCGGGACCCTGCTCGCCGGCAGCCACGGCGCGGCCTGGGTGGCCGGCCGGTTCGCCGCGCCCTACCTGCGCGACTCGCTGCTGGACGTCGGGGTGCTCACCGAGACCCTGGAGACGGCCACATTCTGGTCCAACTGGCCGCGCCTGTACCAGAGCGTGGCCGCCGCGCTGCGCCGGGAGCTCGGCGAGGAAGACGCGGTGGTCATGTGCCACATCTCACACGTCTACGAGACCGGATGCTCGCTGTACTACACGGTCGCGGTGCGCGAGCAAGGCGACCCGATCGCCCAGTGGCGGCGCGCGAAAGCCGCCGCCAGCGACGCCATCGCCGCCTCCGGCGGGACGATCACACACCACCACGGGGTGGGCCGGGACCACCTGCCCTGGTACGCCCGGGAGATCGGCCCGGTCGGGGTCACCATCCTGCGCGCGGTCAAGCAAGCGGTCGATCCCGACGGCATCCTGAACCCGGGAGTGCTGATCCCGGCTGAGCCCCCGGCCGCCGCACGGCCCGAGCCGGAAGGGTGGGGCACGACATAATGACTGTGCTCCCCGTCGCCGCCCTCCAGTCCGCTCCTCACTCGCTCCCGCTCGCTGCGATGCTCCCGGAGGACGGCTCCTCATGACTGGTTTCACTTTTCTGATCAACGCCAACTCCGGCAAGCACGCCGGGGACGCGGTCGCGGGCGCGGTCGCGGACCGGCTGCGCGACGTCGGCCACCAGACGCGGATCCTGCGCACCACGGCGGCGGCGCAGGTCCCGCCGCTGGTCGCCGACGCCGCCGAGCGCGGCGACGCCGTGGTGTCAGTGGGCGGCGACGGCACCTTGGCCTCGATCGCCGAGCCGGTCGCCAAGGCCGGCTGCGCGCTCGCGATCCTGCCCGCCGGACGCGGCAACGATTTCGCGCGCACCCTGGGACTGCCCGCCGACGCGGAGCGGCTGGCAGCCATCCTGGCGCGCGGGCAAACGCGCCCGATCGACATGTTGCGGCTCGACGCCGGCGCGCCACGCCTGGTGGCCGGCTCGGTGTACTGCGGGGTCGACGCGGCCGCCGCCGAGTTGGTGGACCACCTGCGCTGGATGCCCGGACCGGCGCAATACCCCTGCGCCGCGCTGCGCACGTTCGCGTCCTTCCGGCCGGCCCAGTTCCGCATCGACGTCGACGGCGCGGTCCGCGAGCTCAGCGCCGCGTCGGTGGTCGTGGCCAACTCCCAGTACTACGGCAGCGGCATGAAGATCGCCCCATCGGCGGACCTGTCCGACGGGCTCGCCGAGGTGGTGACAATCGAGGTCCGCTCGCGCCGCGCGCTCATGACCTCGCTGCCCAAGGTTTACGACGGGCGGCACGTCGAGCTGCCCCAGGTCCACGTCACGCGCGGCCGGCGCATCGCGATCAACGCCAGCGCGCGCACCAAGATGGGCGGCGACGGCGAGCTGCTCGGCGAGGTCCCGCCGCTCGACGCGACCGCCGCTCTCGTGGAGGTCCTTCCCGCCGCGGTGCGCGTCATCTGCTGACGCCGCGTCACCGACCGAACAATTCATCAGTTACCCAGAATGGGCGAGCAGCGACTGAGCGACCCCCAGAAATGGACTCGCGGACAACATGAGCGCGCCCGCCGTCGCCCGCCTCTTGGGTCATACTGAACGGCGAAGGAGGTAAGGATGACACAGTCGCTCGGGAATGACGAGGGTCTCGACGCAAGCGCCGCAGCCCGCTTCTCGGATGACTCGACGGCGCATCGACGAGCGAGCGTGGGACACGAACCGAACTCCGGCGGACGGCTTCGGCTCGTGGATCCGCTCGATCAAGCTGACGAGGCGTTGTCCGTGAGGCACGAGAACTCGGTTGAGCAATTCTTGCGGACGGTCGCGGTCGCCACGTTCGAGGAGATGGATGCTCGGGCAGAGCTGAGTCTGACCCTTGAGCAGGTTCAGGCCAGTCTGGATGCCCATCACGCGGCCAGGCTTGCCGCCCAGTGACCCGCACGGTCGTCACATCCAACGCCGCCGCTCAAGAGCTGACCGAGCTGTACGACTACATCGCCAACGCCAAGTCAGCGATGGTGGCCAAAGACTATGTGGATGCCATTATCGCTGAGACCAAGAAACTCGGCCGAGCCCCATTCCGAGGGCGGGCACGTGACGATGTCCGTCCCGGAATGCGCGTCCTGGGCTTTCGTCGCCGTGTGCACATCATCTTCACCGTGACCGATGACATCGTGCAGATCGGTCACATCCTGTATGGCGGGCGCGACCATGTTGCCATCATTCGCGCTGACGCCAACGCCGAACAGCGGGACGAGGGCTAGCCAGCCGCAACACGGTCAGCCCCTGACCAACGAGGGGCTGTTTGGGTGACACGAGATCAGCCGGTTCACGCGCCGCTGCTGCGCACGAGACGCGTGCCGCGCTTGGCGCTCGGCGCGACCCCGCACCACGCCTGAGCGCGATCACAGGCCGAGGATGGCGTCCAAGCCGACGGTCAGGCCCGGCCGGGACGGCACCGCGCGCACCGCGCGCAGCACCCCGGGCATGAACGACACCCGGTCCAGGCTGTCGTGGCGGATGGTCAGCGTCTCCCCCACCGACCCGAACAGAATCTCCTGGTGCGCCACCAGCCCGCGCAGCCGCACCGCGTGCACCCGCACCCCGGCGACGGCGGCGCCGCGCGCGCCGTCCAGGCCCTGGTTGGTGGCGTCCGGGACCGCGCCGAGCCCGGCGGCCGCGCGCGCGTCGGCGATCGCCCGCGCCGCGTGCGACGCCGTGCCGCTGGGCGCGTCCACCTTGTCCGGGTGGTGCAGCTCGATCACCTCGGCGGACTCGAAGAACGGCGCGGCCAGCTGGGCGAACCGCTCGGCGAGCACCGCGCCGATGGCGAAGTTGGGCACGATCAGCACCCCGACGCCCGGCTTGGCGCCCAACCAGCCGCGCACCGTCTCGAGCCGCTCATCGGTGAACCCGGAGGTGCCCACCACCGCGTTGACGCCCGCGTCGATGACGAAGCGAAGGTTGTCCATGACCACGTCCGGACGGGTGAAGTCCACCACCACCCGCGCGCCAGCGTCGACCAGCGCGCCCAGTGGGTCGCCCTCGTCGCAGGCCGCCACCAGCTCCAGGTCGGCGGCGCCGGCCACCGCCTGGCACACCTGCGCGCCCATCCGTCCGCGCGAGCCCAGCACGCCGACCCGTATCGCATCGGTCACATGATCACCTCAGTCAGATAGTTGTTCCACGCGTCCGCGCCCGGCGCGCTCGCGCCGAGCGTCTCGCGGAGCGCCGGCTCATCCGAGCGCCCCGTCGAAGTCGTGCTCACCGAACGGCCCCACCACGGTCAGGCAGCGGGCCTGCCCGAGAAGGTACCCGGCCACCTGGCGCACATCGTCGGCGGTAACCGCCTCGACGCGCGCGAGCAGCTCATCGACGCCGAGCACCCGGTCATCGGAGAGTTCGCTCTTGCCGATGCGCGCCATTCGCGAGCCCGGATCCTCCAGGCCCAGCACGATGCCACCGCGCATCTGGCCCTTGCCGCGCTCCACCTCGTCTTCGGTGAGCCCATCGGCGGCCACCGCGGCCAGGTCGGCGGCGATCAGCTCCAGCACCGTCGCGGCCTTGCCCGGCTGGCAGCCGGCGTACACCCCGAACAGCCCGGCGTCGGCGTAGCTGTTGGTGAACGTGTAGACCGAGTAGGCCAGGCCTCGTTCCTCGCGGATGTGCTGGAACAGCCGCGAGCTCAGCCCACCGCCCAGCGCCGCGGAGAGCACCCCGAGCGCGAACCGCCGCCCGTCCGGGCGCGCCAACCCGCGCATGCCGACGATGATGTTGGCCTGCTCGGTGTCATCGGCGACCACCCGCACCGCGCGCGCCGGGGGCCGCGGCGGCGCCGCCGCGCGCGGGCGCGGCTGAGCGCCCCCGGCAGCCGCGCCCACCGCGCCGCCGGCTCCGTCCTCCGCGTCACCGTCCGCCGCGCCACCGGTAGCCGCACCGCCGGCCGCCGCGCCACCGGTAGCCGCACCGCCGGCCGCCGCGCCTGCCGCGCCGGCGAAGCACTCCCGAACTTGACGCGCCACCTCGGCGTGGTCGACGTTCCCGGCGACCGCGACCACCATGTCGGCGCTGCGGTAGCGCCGGTGGTAGTAGCCCGCCACCTGGCGGCGGCTCAACGCGGTTATCGACCGCACGGTGCCGAGGATCGGCCGGCCCAGCGGAGTGTCGCCGAGCAGCGCGGAGGCGAACTCGTCGTGCACCAGGTCGCCCGGGTCGTCGTCGCGCATCGCGATCTCCTCGAGCACGACGCCGCGTTCCACCGCCACGTCGGCGCTGGCGACGGTGGCGCGCAGCACCACGTCGCAGACGATGTCGATGGCCAGCGGCGCGTCGCGGTCCAGCACCGTCGCGTAGTAGCAGGTGTGCTCCTTGTCGGTGAGCGCGTTGAACTCTCCGCCCACCGCGTCCATCGCCTGCGCGATGTCCAGCGCGGTGCGACTGGTGGTGCCCTTGAACAGCAGGTGCTCCAAGAAGTGGCTGGCTCCGGCCAGCGCGGGGGTCTCATCGCGCGACCCCACCGGCACCCACACCCCGACGCTCGCGCTGCGCGCCTCAGGCATCGTCTCGGTGATCACCCGGGGCCCGCCGGGCAGCGCGCTGCGGGTGATCGTCCCGCCGCCGGTGGCCGGCAACACCTGGGCGCGCGCCATCCGGGAGGCGGGGGCGACTCGCGTCGCGGGGGCGGTCCGGGCGCGGCGGGTCGGCCTGCGATCAGTCACCCGGCGATCCTACGGGCAAGCTCGCGGGTCGGCCGCTGCCACAACACCAGATGGTTGGGGGCCAGCTGGTCGGCGCCGCCCCCGGACGCCAGCCAGACCCCCATGGCCCACGCGCGCCCCCGGCTGCTCCGGGAGACCCGCGTCCGGTCAGGCGGACTGCCAGGCCCCCGGCTGCTCCAGCAACACGCGCACGTGCGCCGGGAGGTCGCCGCTGACGATGTGCGCCAGGGTGATCCCATCGAGCACATGGCGCAGGCTGGCGCGCATCGCGACCCACACCTGGGGCAGGTACCGCGCCACGCCGCCATAGACGACCTGGTCCGGGCGCTGCCCGCGCACCTCGGCGAGCGGCCCGTCGACGGCGCGCATGATCTCCCCCAGCGACACCTCCCCCGGCGCCCGGGCAAGGGTGTAGCCGCCTTCCGCGCCGCGGCGGCTGCGCACAATCCCAGCTCGGCGCAGTTCGCCGAGGATGGCCTCGACGAACTTGCGGGGAAGCTCTTGCTCGGCCGCCACCTGGTCGACCTTCACCAGTTCCGGCGCCCTAGAGGCAAGCACGAGCGAGGCTCGAATCGCGTAGTCAGTCTTGGCCGAGATCTCCACATCTCTATGATGCCAAATATTCCTCACACATGCACATTACAATCGACGACACGCCGATATATGTGCATATATCGGACTAATATACTTTATGACACGTATAATCCCAATCACCCTAGGTGATGATCCTGTGGGCTCCGTGATGCGGGACCCACAGGATGGATCGCCGCCGGGGTCAGTCGGCCGGCTCCGGCTCCGGCGCCGGGTCCGCGGCAGGCGCGGGCGCAACGGGCGCGGCGGGCTCGTTCTCGGCCACCAGGATCAAGCCGATCTTGCCCCGGGCGTCGATCTCGGAGATCTCGACCTGCAGCTTGTCGCCGACCTTGACCACATCCTCGACCTTGCCGATCCGCCGGCCCCGGCCGAGCTTGCTGATGTGCACCAAGCCGTCCTTGCCCGGCAGCAGCGACACGAAGGCGCCGAAGGCGGCGGTCTTGACCACGGTGCCGAGGAACCGCTCGCCCACCTTGGGCAGCTGCGGGTTGGCGATCGCGTTGATGCGCGCCACGGCGGCCTGCGCCGACGCGCCGGTCGCCGCGCCCACGTAGATCGTGCCGTCGTCCTCGACGGTGATGTCCGCCCCGGTCTCATCCTGGATGGCGTTGATCACCTGACCCTTGGGTCCGATCACCGCGCCGATCTTCTCCACCGGGATGGTGAGCACAGTCACCCGCGGCGCGAACGGGCTCATCTCGTCGGGCCGGTCGATCGCCTCGTTCATCACCTCGAGGATGTGCAGCCGGGCCTCGCGGGCCTGCTTGAGCGCCGCCGCCAACACCTCCGACGGGATGCCGTCGAGCTTGGTGTCCAGCTGCAGCGCGGTGACGAACTCACGGGTGCCGGCCACCTTGAAGTCCATGTCGCCGAACGCGTCCTCCGCGCCCAGGATGTCGGTCAGCGCGACATACTCGGTCTTGCCGTCCACCTGGTCGGACACCAGCCCCATCGCGATGCCGGCCACCGGCGCCCGCAACGGCACCCCGGCGTTGAGCAGCGACATCGTCGAGGCGCACACCGAGCCCATCGAGGTGGAGCCGTTCGAGCCGAGCGCCTCGGACACCTGACGGATCGCGTAGGGGAACTCGTCGCGGCTTGGCAGCACCGGGACCAGCGCCCGCTCGGCCAGCGCGCCGTGGCCGATCTCGCGCCGCTTGGGCGAGCCGACCCGGCCGGTCTCCCCGGTCGAGTACGGCGGCATGTTGTAGTTGTGCATGTAGCGCTTGGTGCGCGCCGGGTTGAGCGTGTCCAGCTTCTGCACCATGCCCAGCATGTTCAGCGTGGTGACCCCGAGGATCTGGGTCTCGCCCCGCTCGAACAGCGCTGAGCCGTGCGCGCGCGGGATCACCTCGACCTCGGCGGACAGGGTGCGGATGTCGGCCACGCCGCGCCCGTCGATGCGCAGCTTGTCGCGCAGGATCCGCTGGCGCACCAGCTGCTTGGTCAGCGCTCGGTAGGCGGCCGCGATCTCGGCCTCGGAGGCGCCGCCGCGCGCGCCGACCGCCTGCGCGACCTTCTTGCTGAGCCGATCGAGCTCCGCCTCGCGGTCCAGCTTGTCGGCGATCGTCAACGCCTTGGCCAGCGGCTCGGACGCCTCCGCCCGCACCGCTTCGAGCAGCTCGTCGGAGTAGTCGTGGAAGACCGGGAACTCGGCGGTGGGTTTGGCCGCGAGCTTGGCCAGCTGCGCCTGCGCCCGGCACAGCTCGGCGATGAACGGCTTGGACGCCTCCAGCCCCTCGGCGACGACCTCCTCGGTGGGCCGCTTGGCGCCACCATCGATCAACTGGATGGCGTGCTCGGTGGCCTCCGCCTCGACCATCATGATCGCGACATCGTCGTTGTCCAGCAGCCGCCCGGCCACCACCATGTCGAAGGTGGCGCGCTCGAGCTGGGTGTGCGTCGGGAAAGCGACCCAGTGGCCCTCGATCAGCGCCACCCGCACCCCGCCGATCGGCCCGGAGAACGGCAGGCCGGCCAGCTGGGTGGATGCTGACGCGGCGTTGATCGCCACCACGTCGTACAGGTGCTCGGGGTGCAGCGAGAGCACGGTGATCACGACCTGCACCTCGTTGCGCAGCCCCTTGACGAAGGTGGGCCGCAGCGGGCGGTCGATGAGTCGGCAGGTGAGGATCGCGTCCTCGCTGGGGCGGCCCTCCCGGCGGAAGAACGAGCCGGGGATGCGCCCGGCCGCGTACATCTTCTCCTCCACGTCAACGGTCAGCGGGAAGAAATCGAAGCCCTCGCGGGGCGTCTTGCCGGCCGCGGTCGCCGACAGCAGCATGGTCTCGTCGTCTAGGTAGGCAACGACGGCGCCGGCGGCTTGTCGGGCCATCCGGCCGGTTTCGAATCGAATCGTGCGGGTGCCATAGATGCCGTTGTTGATGTTGGCGACAACCTCGTGCACTGTGGGCTCCGTCATGGAGTCCCCCTCCTTGGTACGCCGACGGGCGCCACGCCCGCCGGGGCTGGTACCGGGACACGGGCGACACGCGAGCGGCCGGCCATTGATCGGGTGCCGGTCTTCGATCGAAGCGAACGGAGCGAATGATCCGTTCGCCACTACCGAGGACCGGCGTCCATGCCTGGTCGCCCCGCTTCGCCTTGCCGTCCCGGCGCTGGTTACTTGCGGTGTTGAATTGTCGGTCGTGTTCAGTTGGGCCGCGGGGCTCGAACCGGAGCGGATGGCCGCGCCCCCGGATGGCTTGGGGCGCGCCTAGCGGCGCAGGCCGAGGCGCTCGACGATCGCGCGGTAACGGGCGATGTCGGTGCGGGCCAGGTAGTTCAGCAGCCGGCGGCGCCGGCCGACCAGCAGCAGCAGGCCGCGCCGGCTGTGATGGTCGTGCTTGTGCGTCTTCAGATGCTCGGTCAGGTCGGCGATGCGCTTGGACAGCAGCGCCACCTGAACCTCCGCGGAGCCGGTGTCGCCATCGGAGGCGCCGTGCTCGGTGATGATTTGCTTCTTGACCTCGCTGCTCAGGGCCACGAACTCTCCTCCGTCGTTTCGCGCAGCCGCGCCCGCCGGTTTTCCCCACGGCGGTAGGGGACGCGCTGCACAGCCGGGCGCGCGCGTAGCCGCGCGTCCAGCACATAGGGTAGCAGCGCCGGCGGTGGCGCGGCCACTCATCGCGCGCCGGCCGACGCTCGTCCGGCGCGTGACGTCCCGCTCGCGTCAGGCGCGCGACATCCCTCGGGCGTCCGCCGTCCCGAGCGCGTCTGCCGTCCCGAGGGCGCGGCAGGCGGCGCGGGCCCGCGCCCGCGCCGCGTCGGTCGCGCCCGCCAGCCGCAGCGCCCGGTCCAGCGCGCCCGCGACCGGCGGCACGTCCAGCACCGCGTAGCCGGCCCCCGGCGCCCGCGCCGACAGTTCGGCGTCGAACGCCGCGAACAGGATCTCGTCCCGCGACTGCAGGATCGACCCGCCGAGCACGATCGGCGTACGCGCCGGCTCGGCGCCGAGGCGGCGCACCAGGGTGGCCGCCATGATCGCCGACTCGCGGCCGGCGCGGGCGACCAGGTCCCGCGCTGCGGCGTCGCCGTCGCGCGCGGCGGCGAACACCACCGGCGCCGCGCCGACCAATGCCGCGCGGGCGAGCGTCCCCCGGTGCACCGCGAGCGCGACCTCGCTCGGCTCGGCCAAACCGAAGTGGGCCGGGAGCAGCCGGCGCAGCGCGGTCGGCTCGCCGCGGCCGTCCTCGTCCCGGGCGCCCGCCGCCAGCCCAGCGACGGCGATCGCCCCGCCGCCGCCCCAATCGCCGGTGAGCGCGCCGAAGGACAGGAACCGCTCGCGGCGGCCGTCCGGGGCGAGCCCGATGGCGTTGATCCCGGCCCCGCACACCACCGCCACGCCCCACCCGTCCGTGGCGCCCGCGTGCAGCACCGCCAGCGTGTCGTTGCCGATCTCGACGCGTTCGGCGAGGCGGTGCCGGTCCAGCCCGGCGCGCAACTCGGCCTCCTCCTCCGGCAGGTCGATGTTGGCCAGATCGAGCACCGCCACCGCGACCGGCGCGGGCGGCCGCCCGGCCGCCCGCCAACCGTCGGCGAGCAGGCCCGCGAGTTGGCCGACCAGCGGGTCCGCGCCCCGGATCGGGGTGCGCGTGCCCGGGCCGCGCGCCCGGCCCAGCAACTCGCCGTCGGTGCTGGCGAGCACCAGCTCGGTCTTGGAGTTCCCGCCGTCCACGCCGGCCACCACGGCCGGCGCGGGCGGCTCAGCGGCCGGTGGGGCGGCCGCGATCGAGTTCGGCGTGTCCGGCTCAGCCATCAACGCAGCAGTCGAACGCCGGCAGCATCGTGCGGTTCGCCACCAGCATGGCCGGGAACAGGGCGTCCACCACGCTCCATTGGCGCACCAGCGGGTGGGCGATCAGCGCGCGGCGGGCGATCTCCGGGTCCCCGCTGATCGCCGCCTGGATGGTCAGCTCTTCGTAGGCGGTGACCGCCTGCACCAGGCCGGCCATCTCCGGCGCCAACGGCCGCACCGGCACGGCGCGCGCGCCGGCCCGGTCGACCAGCGCGGGTGCCTCGATGACGTACCGGTCGGGCAGCTGCGGCACCGCGCCGTTGTCGCGCAGGTTCACGTAGTGGTGCGCGCCGTCACCGGTCAGCAGCGAGGTGGCCAGCGCCGCCGCCGCGATCGAGTAGTACGCGCCGCCGCGCTGGTCCAGCAGCTCCGGCTTATGGTCCAGCGCCGGGTCGCGGTACATGGCGAGCAGTTCTTCTTCGATCTCCATCACCCGGCGCGCCCGGTGGCTGCCGGCCAGTTGCTTGGCCAGCGCCTGGTCGGTGTCGTAGTAGTAGCTCAGGTAGTACGAGGGCAGCGCGCGCAGCGTGCGGGCGCATTCCAGCGGCACCCCGCAGCGCGCCCGCACGAAGTCTTCGAAGCCGGGCCGGTCGAAGAGCTCCGGCAGCACGTCGGTCCCGTCCACCTCGACGGCGCGCACCCAGGTGAGGTGGTTCAGGCCCAGGTGGTCCAGGCGCACCCGTTCCGGCTCGACTCCCAGGAGCGCGGCGAGCCAGCGCTGCATGCCGATGCCCACGTTGCACAGCCCCAGCGCGCGGTGCCCGGCGTCGAGCAGCGCCCGGGTGTTGATCCCGACCGGGTTGGTGAAGTCGATGATCCAGCACTCGGGGCCGGCCTCGGCACGCACCCGTTCGGCGATGTCCAGCAGCACCGGCACGGTGCGCAGCGCCTTGAAGAAACCGCCGGGGCCGGTGGTCTCCTGCCCGATCATGCCGAACTGGTTGGGCAGTGTCTCATCCATCAGCCGCGTCACTTGGCCGCCCACGCGCAACTGGATCAGCACCGCCGCCGCGCCGGCGATCGCGTCGGACAGGTCGGTGGACAGCCGGAGCATCCGGGCCAACCCACGCCGGGCCAGGATGCGCTGGGCGAGTCCGCCGACCACCTGCAAGCGCGGCCCGTCGATGTCGTACAGCACCAGCTCGTCCAGGCCGAGCGTGCCCGCCCGGTCCGCGAAGCCCTCGATCAGCTCGGGGGTGTAGGTGCTGCCCCCGCCGACCACCGCGATCTTCATTTGGCTGTCCCCGCTTCCGTCATTCCTTGATCCCACCGAGGTTGATGCCCTCGATGAACACCCGCTGCGCCAGGAAGAAGATCACGATCACCGGGATGACGAACATCAGGCTGGCCGCCATCTGCAACTGGTAGGACTGCTGGTGCACCGACCGGGCGAGCTGGGTCAGCCCGACCGCGAGGGTCTGGCCGTTGTTCGAATTGCCGGTGTACAGCAGCGGGTTGTAGAAGTCGTTCCACGCGTACAGGAACGAGAACAGCCCGATGGCCGCGATGCCCGGCTTGGTCATCGGCACCATGACGTTGGTGAGCACCCGCCAGGTGGAGGCGCCGTCCACGGCGGCGGCTTCGGTGACCTCGCGCGGCACGGTCAGGAAGAACTGCCGCAGCAGGAAGATCGAGTAGGCGTCGCACAGCAGGTTGGGCAGGATCAGCGGCCACAGCGTGCCGACCAACCCGACTTGCGAGTACAACACGTATAGCGGCAGCGAGGTCACCTGCGCCGGGATCATCATGGTGGCGAGCACCACCACGAAGACCCACTCCCGGGCCCGCCAGCGCAGCCGGGCCAGGGCGAAGGCGGCCAGCGTGGAGCTGACCATCACCCCGATGGCCGACACTCCCGCGTAGATCACGGTGTTGAGCAGGTCGCGGCCGAACGGCATGGTCGAGAACACCGTGCCGAAGTTGCTCCACACCCAGGGGCGCGGCCACAACGCTCCGGTGCCCGATTCCCGCTGGCTCATGAACGCGGTCAGCACCACCACCAGGAACGGGATGATGAACGCGGCGGC
>WQZC01000065.1 GCA_009780925.1 Actinomycetes bacterium
ACGGGTCGGCGCTGCGTCGCGACACCCGGATCCCCGCGAAGGCGAGCAGCGCGAACAAGGCCAGCACCGCCACGCAGCCGATCAGGCCCAGCTCCTCGCCGATGACAGAGAACACGAAATCGGTGTTGGCATTGGGCACCCAGGCGTACTTGGACGTGCCGTTGCCCAGCCCCACCCCGAACAAGCCGCCGGAAGCCAACGCGTAAATGCTCTCGCAGGCCTGGAACCCGCCAGTGTCGGCGTACTGGCATGGGTGCAGGAAAGTCGTCAGCCGCTCCAACCGATAGCGCTCGAACACCGCTAGCACGGTGACCGCGGCGGCGACCAGCGCCAGCACGCCGCCGAAGAAACGCAACGGCAAACCGAACGTCCACAGCAACCCCAGCAAGATCAACAGCAAGCACAGCGTCGTGCCCAGATCTGGCTCGCGCATGATCAGCGCGCCGACGAGGACGAACCCCGGAATCAGCGGGGCCAGCACTTGGCGCGCGCGGCGGACGGCGCCCATTGCCTGCTTGCGGCACAGCAGATCCGCGCCCCACAGCAGCATCGCGATCTTGGCCAGCTCGGACGGCTGCAGCTGCACCGGTCCCAAGTCGATCCAGCGCCGCGCTTGGTTCACCGACACCCCGATCCCAGGGATGAGCACCGCGACCAGCGCGACCAGCGCCAACCCGAGCAGCGGGTAGGCCAGCCGTCGCCAGGCCCGCGGCGAGAGCCGGGCGGCCAACACGAACACCGGGACCCCCACGACCACGAAGCCGATCTCTTTGATCAGCTGGCCCCAGACCCCGCCGGAACCAGCGGCGTTGGCGGCCGTGGCGGCCGAGACCGTGGTGGACGCGGCCATCAACACACCCATCCCCAGCAGGCAGACCCCGGCGACCGCCAGCAGCTGCACCGACGTGTAAGGCTGGTCCAGGTAGCGCTGCCCGGCGCGCAACGAGCGGCGCCAACGCCGCCGGGTCGCCGCGCCGGCCGGCGCGGCGACCGTCCCGTCCGATCCGCTCAGCACCGCGCGCCCCGCCCCGGCCAGCGGCCGCGACCAGCTCCCCGGGCCGCGCTGCGCACCGTGCCCATCACCGCGCCCCTGGCTCATGCGCGGCGGCCACCGCCGCCGCGAACAGGTCGCCGCGCCCCGCATAGTTGGTGAACATGTCATAGGAGGCGGCGGCGGGGGCCAGCAACACCGTGTCGCCGGGCCGGGCAAGCGCGATCGCGGCGGCCACCACCTCACTCATCGCACCATCGTCACGCCTGGGCACGTCGACCACCGGCACATCCGGCGCGTGTCGGGCGAGCGCGGCGGCCAGCACCGCCCGATCCACGCCGAGCAGCACCACCCCGGCCAGCCGTGAGCGGTGCGTGACCACCAGCTCCTCGACCGGCGCGCCCTTGAGCTGCCCGCCGGCGATCCACACCACCGGCCGGTACGCGGCCAGCGACGCCGCTGCCGCGTGCGGGTTGGTGGCCTTGCTGTCATCGACGTAGCGCACCCCGTCCCAGACGCCGACCAGCTGGTTGCGGTGCGGATCGGGCACGAAGGCGCGCAGACCCCCCGCCACCGCCGCGGCGGGCGCCCCGAAGGACCGCGCCAGCGCGGCGGCGGCCAGCGCGTTGGCCGCGTTGTGCGCGCCCGGTGGCCGGATCTCCGTCGCCTTGATCATCTCGGCCCATTCGGCGAACGCGCGATCGGTGAGGCTGTCGCTGACGATGCCGAACTCGCCCGCTCCGGGCGCGCCCAAAGTGAACCCGACGCGACGACCCGGCGCGCGGGACAGCAGCCGGGCCACCCGCGGGTCGTCGAGGTTGCCGATCGCGACCGGGCCGGCCCAAATCTTCGTCTTGGCGGCGATGTAGTCGTCCATCGCGCCGTGCCAGTCCAGGTGGTCCGGCGCCAGGTTGAGCAGCGCGCCGGCGGCCGGTCGCAGCGACGACGACCAGTACAGCTGGAAACTGGACAACTCCACCGCCAGCACGTCGTAGCGCGGCCCGGCGCGCACCGCGTCGATCAGCGACACGCCGACATTGCCCACCGCCGCGGTGCGCCATCCGGCCGCGTCGAGCATCGCGGCGAGCATCCGCACCGTGGTGGTCTTGCCGTTGGTGCCGGTGATCGCGAGCCAGGGCGCGGCCGACGGCCCGCGCAACCGCCAAGCGAGCTCAGCCTCACCGATCACCTCCACCCCGGCGGCGCGCGCCGCGACCGGCAGCGGGTTGCTCGGGGCCATGCCGGGGGTCACCCAAAGCAGGTCCACCCCCGCCGGCAGCTCGTCCAGCCCGGCGCCCACGAATCGCGCGCCTTGCTCCTCCAGCGCCTCGACCCGTGCGGCGCGCACCCGATCGGTGAGCAGCACCCGGGCGCCTTCGGCCAGCAGCGCGCGAGCGGCCGAGTCGCCGGCCAGCCCGACCCCGGCCACCAGCACCGTCCGGCCGGCGAACGGCGCCGTCCCGGCGGGCGCCACGGGCCCGTCAGTCATCGGCGAATGCGCGTCAGCCACCGGCGAACTCCGCGTAGAACAGCCCCACGCCGAACGCCACCGCGATACCGGTGATGATCCAGAAGCGAACGATGATGGTCACCTCGGCCCACCCCTTCAGCTCGAAGTGGTGATGGATCGGGGCCATCTTGAACACCCGCCGTCCGGTGCCGGTTCGATGCCGGGTGTATTTGAACCAGCCGGTCTGGATGATCCCGGACAGCGCCACCACCGCGAACAGCCCGCCCAGCACCACCAGCAGCAGTTCGGTGCGCGACAGGATCGCCAGCCCGGCCATCAACCCGCCCAACGCCATCGAGCCGGTGTCCCCCATGAAGATCTGGGCTGGGTTGGCGTTCCACCACAAGAACCCGAAGCAGGCGCTCATCGCGGCGGCCGCGACGATGGCCAGATCCCTCGGGTCGCGCACCTGGTAGCAGCCGACGGGCAGCCCGCCCGGGCCGCACGGGTGGCGCGCCTGCAAGTACGAGATCAGGGCGTACGCGCCGAACACCATCGACGCCGCGCCGGCGGCGAGCCCGTCCAGTCCGTCGGTCAGATTCACCGAGTTCGACGTGGCCGTGACGATGACGTAGGCCAGCACCACGAAGCCAACCGCGCTCAATCCAGCGGCCGGGATGTCGCGCACAAAGGACAGGTGGGTCGACGCCGGGGCGCGGCCCAATCGGTCGCGGAACTGCAACGCGAGCAGCGCGAACACCAGCGCCACCGCCAACTGGCCGCCGAACTTCGCGCGCGCCCGCAGCCCGAGGTTGCGCTGACGGCGCAGCTTGATCACATCGTCGAGAAACCCGACGCCGCCCAGACCCACCATCAGCAGCAGCGCGAGCAACCCGGACGCGGTCGGTCCCTGCCCCCCCTGGGCGAGCGCGACCAGATGCGCCACGGCGTAGCCGATGACGGTGGCGCCGACGATGACCAGCCCGCCCATGGTCGGCGTGCCGCGTTTGACCATGTGCTGCTGCGGGCCGTCGTCGCGGATCTCCTGGCCGAGGCCGCGGACTCGGAAGTACCGCACCACCAGGGGGGTCACCAGGATGGAAGTGAGCAGCGCGGCCAGCGCCGCGGCCAACGCGGTCCTCACTCGGTCATCCCCGTTCGCAGACCGACCCAGCGCGGACCGCTCTGGTCCGGATCGCTCCCCCGCGGATCATCGTGACGCGGGCCGGTGCCCGCCAGCGCGAGCGCCACCCGCTCCAGCCCGATGGCCCGGGACGCCTTGACCAACACGACGTCTCCGCCACGCAACTCGCCGGCGAGCAGATCGGCGGCGGCGTCCGCGTCCGGCGCCCACGCGCCGGCGCACCGCCAGGAATCGTTCTCGGGGGCAGCGGCCGCACCCGTCGCGGCCAGCGGCGCGGCGGCTCCATCGGCGCCAGCGGCCCCACGCAGGTACGGCCGAGCCAGTTCGCCCACCGCCACCAATCGGTCGACGCCGAGCGACGCGATCAGCCGGCCCACCCCCTCGTGCTCGGCGATCTCGTCGGGGCCCAGCTCGCCCATCGCTCCGAGCACGGCGAAGGTTCGACCGCCGCGTCGACCACCCAGCTGGGCCAGCGCCGTCAACGCGGCGCGCATCGACTCCGGGTTGGCGTTGTACGCGTCATTGATCACCACGACCCCATCGGCCCGTTCGGTGACCTCCATCCGCCAGTGCGAGCGAGCGGTCGCCGCCGACAGCGCGTCGGCCGTGTCGGGCAGCGACAGCCCGCACTCCAGCGCCACGGCCGCCGCGGCGAGGGCGTTGCCGACATGGTGCGCGCCGGTGAGCCGCAACGCGACCCGGGCGCGCGCGCCACCGGCGCGTAACGCGAAACCAGCCCGGCCCATGTCGTCGATGGCGATCTCCTCGGCCCGCACCGCCGCGTCGGGACCGGTGCCGAAGGTGACCACGCGGGCCGTCGTGCGTTCGCGCATCGCCGCCACCAGCGGGTCGTCGGCGTTGAGAATGGCCACCCCGTCGTCCGGCAGCGCCTCGACCAGCTCGCCTTTGGCGCGCGCGATCACGGCCCGCGAGCCGAACTCGCCCAGGTGCGCGCTGCCGACGTTCAGCACCACGCCGATGCGCGGCGGCGCGATCTCGGCCAGGTAGCGGATGTGGCCCAGGCCGCGCGCGCTGGCCTCCAACACCAGGAACTGGGTCCGCTCGGTCGCCAGCAGCACGGTGTACGGGAAACCCAGCTCGTTGTTGAACGATCCGGGCGGGGCCACCGTGGGCCCGAGCCGTTCCAGCAGCTGGGCGATCAGGTCTTTGGTCGAGGTCTTCCCGGACGAGCCGGTGACACCGACCACGGTGACCTCTGGCAGCCGTCGCAGCGCCGCGCCGGCCAGCGCCGCCAGCGCTTGGTACCCGTCGGCCACGAGCACGTGGGGCGCACGCACCGCCTTGGTGGCCAGCGCCGCCACCGCGCCGGACGCGAGCGCCGCCGCGACGTAGTCGTGCCCGTCGACATGTTCACCGGGCAGCGCGAGAAACAGCCCGCCGGGGCGGACCAGCCGAGAGTCGAACTCCACCGGCGCGGTCACCACATCGTCTGGACACGCCGTGTCACCAAGTGACCCACCGGTGATCCGGGCGATCTCACCCAGCGTCATACCGATCACGCCAGCGCTCCCGACCCCGCCGCTCGGATCGCTCCACGCAGCTCGACGCGATCGTCGAACGGGTGCGTGACGCCGCCGATCTCCTGGCCGAGCTCATGCCCCTTGCCGGCGATCAGCACCGTGTCGCCGGGCCGCGCGGCGGCCACCGCCGCCGCGATCGCCGCCGCCCGTCCGTCAATCTCGCGCACCTCGCCGCGCTGACCAGCGGGCGCCGCCAGGGCGCCGTCCAGCATCGCCCGGCGGATCGCCGCCGGGTCCTCCGAACGTGGGTTGTCGTCGGTGACCAGCAGCAGCTCGGCGCCCCGGGCGGCCGCCTCCCCCATCAGCGGGCGCTTGCCGCGGTCCCGATCGCCGCCACACCCGAGCACCACGATCAGCCGCCCCCGGGTCACCGATCGCAACGCGCGCAGCGCGCCCTCGATCGCCGCCGGCTTGTGGCTGTAGTCCACCACCGCCAGGTACGGCTGGCCCTCATCGACCCGTTCCATCCGCCCCGGGACGAGCGCGGCGGCCACCGCCGGCGCGACCCGTGCCGGGTCCACTCCGGCGGCGTGCAGGATGGCCAACGCCAGCAGCGCGTTCGCCACGTTGTACCCGCCGGGCACGGCGCACCCGGCGGCGAAGTCAAGGTCTGGCCCAACCGCCCGGAACCGGTTGCCGGCGAGCGCGTCCGCGGTGACGTCCACCGCCCGCCAGGTGGCCCCGGCCCGGCCGGCGGCGCTCACCGTGACGGCGCGCTCCCCGACCATCGCGGCCAGCCGCCGCCCCCACTCGTCGTCCACCATGATGATCGGCGTGCGCGCCCGGCCGTCGAACAGCTTGGCCTTGGCGGCGAAGTAGTCCTCCATGTCCCGGTGGTAGTCCAAATGGTCCTGCGACAGGTTGGTGAACGCTCCGACCTCGAAGGCGATGCCGTCCGCGCGGCGCATCGCCAGGCCGTGGCTGGACACCTCCATCGCCACCGCGCTCACGCCCCGATCCACCATCACCCCGAGCAAAGCCTGCGTCTCCGGCGCCTCCGGGGTGGTGAACTCCGTCTTCAGGGTCTGCTCCCCGATCATGGTGGCGACCGTGCCGATCAGCCCGCTGGGCACGCCCGCCGCCACCAGCCCGGCGCGGACCAGGAACGTCGTGGTGGTCTTGCCGGAGGTGCCGGTCACCCCCAACATGGCCAACGAGCGACTGGGCTGGCCATAGATCCGCGCCGCCATCGGCCCCAGCGCGGCGCGCACCTCATCGGTCAGCAGGATCGGCGTCCCGGCGGGGACCAGCGCCGCGCCGGCGGGATCGGTCAGCACCGCGACCGCGCCCGCGCCGATGGCCTCGGCACTGAACTGGGCGCCGTGCGCGCGCGCGCCCGGAACCCCAGCGAACAGATCGCCGGGTTGGACCCGGCCGCTGGCCGCGGTGATGCCGCGCACCAGCACCGCCCCCGGGTCGGGCGCGGCGCCGGTCAGCCGGTCCCCGGGCGCCTGGGCCAGCGCCGCGAGCGGCACCGGGTCCCGCCCGGATGGGCGGGGCACATCCTGGCGGGCGGGGCTGATCACGCTGGACACGTCAACACACGCTACGGCCATAGGTCGCGACGACCTGCTCGCTGCACACCATCAGCGGCACGTGTTTGCTGGTCGAGCCGGTTGGCGCGACGGCGGCGTGGCGCAGCTCATAGCCGGCGATCTCCTGGAACAGCGGTGCCGCCACGTCGCCGCCGTGCAGCCCGTGCGCGGGATTGTCGATCATCACCGCGACCACGAAGCGCGGATCGTCGGCGGGCGCGATCCCGGCGAAGGTGTCCCAGTTCGCCGAGCTGGAGTACTGGCCACCGCTGGACACCGGCTGCTGCGCGGTGCCGGTCTTGCCGGCAATCCGGTAGCCCGGGACCGCCGCCCGGACGCCGGTGCCCCCGTCCAGGGTCACGGACTCAAGCATGGTGCGCACCGTCTTGGCGGTCTTCGCGCTGACCACGCGGACCCCGGACGGCTGCGCGGTCACGGTGGTGGCGCCATACGAGCGGGTGATCGACTTGATCACCCGCGGCGGGACGCGCACCCCGTCGTTGGCGATCGTCTGATACATCGAGGCCAGTTGCAGCACGGTCACCGCCACCCCCTGGCCAATGGGAAGGTTGGCGAACGAGGAATCCGACCACTGGCTCATCGACGGGAAGATGCCGGCGCTCTCCCCGGGCAGCTCGACACCGGTCACCGCGCCGACGCCGAACTTGCGCTCGTAGTCGTACCAGCTCTTCGAGCCCAGCTGCTGCGCGATCAGCAACGTGCCCACGTTCGAGGATTGGGCGAGCACCCCGGTCGCGGTGTACGTCACCGGCTGATGGGCCCAATCGTCATGCACGATCACCCCGCCCATGGCGAGGTCGCCGGGCACCACCAGACGCGTCTGGGGGGTGATCACGCCTTTATCGAGCGCGGCGGCGAAGGTGACCACCTTGTTCACCGACCCAGGCTCGAAGACAGTTTGCACGGCCGGGTTCAGCGGCGCGTCCGCTGGCGCGCTGGCCGGATCGGCGGGATTCGCGCACCCGGAGCTGGCCAGCGCCAACACTTGCCCGGTGCGCGCGTCCAGAACCGCCACCTGCCCGTCCTTGGCCCCCGACTCGGCCACTGCGGAATCCAGGTACTGCTGGACCGTGTATTGCAGGTCCTCGTCGATGGTGAGCGCCACCGTGCCGCCGTTGATCGCGTTCACTCGGGTGGTGAGCCCGCTCGGGTTGGCCTCGCCGGTGGCGTCCACCGCGTAGGTGAGCTCGCCGTTGGTGCCCGCCAGCACGTCATTGAAGGCGTACTCGATCCCCGAGGCGCCCACTCCGTCGGAGCGCACCGCGCCGATGATGTTGCCGCCGGTGCTTTGCGCCGGGTACTCGCGCGACGTCGTCGTCTGGGTGAAGACACCGATCAGGCCCAGCTGGTGCACCCCGGTCACCACGGTGGGTGAGACGGCGCGCGCCAACACCACGCCCTTGCCCGGGCTGGCGAGCGCGCGCACCAGATCCGCCGCCGGCACCCCGAGCAGCACCGACAGCTGCGCGGCGTAGTCAGCGCGCTGATCGGGCGGGATCATGGTCGGGTCCGCCGTGATGTCTTGCACGTTGGCGGTGTAGGCCAGCGGCACCCCGAAGCGGTCCACGATCTGTCCGCGCAGCGCCTGCAGCGGCTCCGACTCGACCCGCTGCGCGGCCGCCTTCTGCGCGTTGCCGGCCCGGTCGAAACCTTGCAGGCGCACCAGCTGGCCGGCGATGACGACCAGCAACGCGCTCACCACCGCGAACCCGGCGGTGAGCCGACGGTGGGCCTGGCCCAGGCGCAACTTGGGGCGCGGCCGGCGCGGCTTGAGCGGCCGGCGCGGTTTGAGCGGCCGTGCCGGCGGGGCCGGCCGAGGGGGCCGGGCGGGTGGAACCGGACGGCCGGGCCGGGGCTGACGGGCTCGCGGCGGCGCCGCGCCCGGCCCTGGATCGCGGGGCGCGCCAGTTCGCGGCGTCGCCACGCGCGGCGCGACCACCCGCGGCGGCGCCCCGCGCGGCGCCCGATCGCGCGGTGCTGGATCCAGCGGCGGAACTCGGCGCGGGGTCACGGCCGGTGGCGGCGCCGAGCGGTCCCCTCGGCGGGTCGAATCGCTCACCCGGACCTCCGTGGCGCCGTCGACTTTGGCGCCGTCGACTTGGGCGCGCTCGGTCGCGACCCGGTCGGTTGCGACGCGGCGGTCGCGGCTGGCGTCGTGGCCGTCGTGGGCGTCGGCACAGTCGTCGTGGGCGTCGGCGCTGCCGTGGTGGGCGTCGGCGCTGCCGTCGTGGTCGCCGCGGCGGGAGCGGTCGAGGTGACCGGCGGCGGCGGGGCGCTGGCCGGCTGCGCGCTGCCGAGCACCTGCGCCGTGCCGTCCGGAAGGATCTTGACGAATGCGGGATTTCCCGCTGGAACCATGCCCAGCGCCGCCGCCGCGCTGGCCAATGAGCCCGGAGCCCGCCGGTCGGCCACTTTGGTCTGTAGCTGTTGCACTTGCGCGGACAACGTGGCGTTGCTGTCCAGCAGCGAGTTGCGCCGTAGCTCCGCCGCCGCCGACGCGGTGTTCAACGCCACCAAGGCGACCATGCCGCCGGCCAACAGTCCGATCACGAGCAGCACGAACGGGGCCCGTCGCGGCCCGCTGCGCGTCTTTCGGTCCGCTCGCTTGGGTCCGCCCGCGTTGAGCGTCGTGCGCGTCCAGTCGGCGCCGCGGCTCGGCGCGCGCGGGCTCATCGCGCGCCTCCGGCGGCGGACGCGCGGTCACTGGGCTCCTCGGCGCCGCTCGAGTCAACGCCGCGCCGATCGCGCTCGCGCCCATCGCCCAGCGCGTCGATTCGCTCCGCCGCGCCGATCGACTCAAACGCTCCGATCCGCTCGGCCGCGCGCAACCGCGCCGATGCCGCGCGCGGGTTGTCGGCCACCTCGGCGGCGGGGGCGCTCTCGCCGCGGGCGAGCAGCCGCAGCCGCGGCGCGTGGCCGGGCAACGGCACCGGCAGCTCGGGCGGGGTGCGATCCACCGCGTCGGCGGCGAGCGCCTGCTTGACCACGCGGTCCTCCAGCGACTGATAGGACAGCACGGCGATCCGCCCGCGCGGGGCCAGCGCGTCGACAGCGGCCGGGAGCGCGGCCCGCAGCGCGGTCAGCTCGCCGTTCACCTCAACGCGCAATGCCTGGAATGTGCGCTTTGCCGGGTTGCCCCCGGTGCGCCGCGTGGCGGCCGGGATTGCCTCGCGCACCAGTTGCGCCAACTGACCCGTGCTGACCAGTGGCTCGGTCCGCCGGGCGCGGTCGATGGCCCGTGCGATCCGCGGCGCGAATCGTTCCTCCCCGAACTCGCGCAGCACCCGGGCCAGCTCGGGCACCGAGTAGCCGTTTACGATTTCCGCGGCGGTGCGGCCGGCGCCCTGGTCCATGCGCATGTCCAGCGGCGCGTCGCGGGAGTAAGAGAAGCCGCGCCCTGGCACGTCCAACTGCATGGACGACACACCCAGGTCGAACAGCACCGCGTCGACCTCATCGAAGCCAAGGTCGGCGAGCACCTCCGGCATCCGGTCATACACCGCGTGCACCAGACGCACCCGCGCGGCGTGCTCGCGCAACCGCTCCGCGCTGTGGGCCAGCGCCACCGGATCGCGGTCCAGCCCGATGAGCGTCAGGCGCGGGTGGGCGGCGAGCAGCGCCTCGGCGTGCCCGCCCAACCCCACGGTCGCGTCCACCGCCACCGCTGGGCGATCCCGCAGCGCCGGGCCGAGCAGCTCCAGCACCCGCTGGCGCAGCACCGGCACATGCGCCGCCGACGCCGGGGCAGGACCGTCCGACGGTGCCACGGCGAGTCGCCCGCCGTCGTCCGGTGCGTCCATTGAAGCTTTCCTCGCGGGTCTTGGTTGGGTTTCGTCAGTGATTCGGTGTGGGGTCAAGTGGGGCGACGCGTGCGCCGCTAGAACTGGTCCCCACCCGTCGTATCGCCTGAAGCCGGGGAAGTTGCCTCAGGTGATGTGACGGGGGGAGGCCGGAACGAACGGGGCTGCCCAACGCGCATGGCCGCAGCCGGCTGCGCCTACAGCAGACCGGGCACCACCTCCTCATCGGCGTCCGCGAAACTCTGCTCGGCGCGCCGCTCGTACAGATCCCAAACGGTCGAGTCCCACACCTCAACTCGGGTGTTGGCCCCGATGACCACACAGTTCTTGCTCAGATGGGCGTACTCGCGCAGTTTCGGGGGGATCGTCACCCGTCCCTGGGCGTCGGGCGTTTCCAGCGATGCGCTGGCGAAGAAGATCCGGTTGTAGTCGCGGACCCGTCGGTCCGTGGACGTCGCGCTGCGCAGCAGATCGGTGATCCGGGTGAACTCGGGCAGCGGGAACACGTACAGCGAGTGCCCCTCGCCCTTGGTGATGACCAGGCCCTCTTCCAGATCGGGCCGGAACCGCGCGGGCAGCGCGAGACGGCCTTTGTCGTCGAGGCGGGGCGTGTGCGTGCCAAGGAACACTGAGCCCCACCTCCTTCCGGCATGGATACGTCGGATCTCTTCCGCCGCTCCCCACCTTAACCCACTTTCTTCCGACGTCAACCCCCAACACCCATTTCGATCACCACTGGCACCAGCGCTGCGCCCCGGAGGGCCCGCTCCCACGGCCATGGACGGCCCGCGCCGAGTGGATCACCAACCCGCGTCCGATGACGCCGCGGGCATCGGGTGAGTGCCGCGAAGCGGCGGTTGCGGCCCGGTCGGCCGTGGTGCGAGGATTAGGGGGCAGACCCCGTTTGTGGGCGGGATCTGCCCCGAGTGGGTCACCGGCCCGCGAGGGTCCGGATATGTTCGACGATGGCCAGGATCTGTGCGATTGCGGTCAGAACAATGCATACGATCCTGGCCATGTCGGCCCGTGATCTAGGCGACCTAGCCACAGCCCACTCCTCCTTCCTTCAGCAGGGCCGCAGACCGGATTGCTGCGACCTTGCCGCAAGGAAGGAAGCCTGGACTGACCGTAGCTTTTCGTCCGCTTCCGCGCTGGGCTCAGCGACAACTTGTGGATAACCCTCGGCCCGCGACCCCGCGCACCATTGACGGCCGGCCCGGTCCACAGCCGATCCGCTCTCGATCAGCTTCGACCGGCGCGTCACCGACCCAGCCAACGCGTTGGCGACGACGCCTGGCGTCGTGCGCGATACTGAGAGTTGACCCGGCTCCTACGGAGCGGCCCACCGCTCCCCACGCGGCCCACCGCCTCCGGCGCGGCCGACCGTGTTGCCCGTGACCAGATTGGCGAGAAGTGGAATATTCCTACCAGCCCAGCGTGCCCCCCGCGTTGGCCCCGCAGCCCGCCGCAGTGGGCGCGGTCCAAGCCGCCGCCGCCCGCATCGCCGCGAACATCGAGCGGGTGATCGCGGGCAAGGCGGAAGCCATCCGCCTCGGCCTCACGGTGCTGCTCGCCGAGGGCCACCTGCTCATCGAGGACGTGCCCGGCGTCGGCAAGACCA
>WQZC01000066.1 GCA_009780925.1 Actinomycetes bacterium
CTGGTGCTCTCGCAGTACGTCGAGGCGCCGTACGCGCGTCGGCTGCTGGAGGACCACCGCGGCGGGGTCGGCTATCTGCTCAAAGACCACGTGGAGGACTTGGACGCGTTCGCCGAGGCGCTGGACCGGGTGTGGCGCGGCGGCGCCGTGATCGACCCGGAGGTGGTGCGCCAACTCATGGTGCGCCGCGGCACCGCCGACGCGTTGAACCGGCTCACCGCCCGGGAGCGAGAGGTGCTCGAGCTGATGGCTGCCGGGCGCAGCAACGCGGCGATCGCGCAGGCGATGGTGGTCACCGGCGGCGCGGTGGAGAAACACATCGCCAACATCTTCACCAAGCTGGACCTGGCCCCCAGCGCCGACGAGCACCGGAGGGTGCTGGCGGTGCTGACCTGGCTGCAGCGCTGATGTAGACGTGGGAGTGCTGGGGGAGCGCCGCAACTATGCGAGACCCGGCCGCCGGGCCGTGGACCGGAGTCGGCTGTGCCGGTGCGCGCGGGCCAGCGCCCGGGTGGGGGTCAGTTCCCGTGCGGCTTTCCGCTGGTGCCGGCGTCTGGCAGCGGGAACAGCTCATAGGCCTCAATGCCGCCGCCCATCGCGGCGTGCGGGTGCCCGGCCAGCAGTTGCCGCAACGCGTCGGCGTCGTTGGCCTGCAACACCGAGTAGCCGGCGATCGACGGATCAGCGGTCGCCGACGCGGGACCGCACGGCGAGCCGAGGTGCACCACTGCCTCGCCGGCGCGCCGCGCCCACTCGCTCCAGGCGGCGATGCCCTCGGCGGTCGGCTGCTCTGGGCCGCGCGCCGCGGTCCCGGAGGATCGGTAGAGCACCAGGAACATCGTCATCGCTTGATCTCCTTACTTCTCGGTCGGGAACCAGAGTTGGTTGGGCACCGGCGTCCATCGGCCGGCGGGAACCCTGGTCGGCTTGCAGCCGGCGTCAAGCGGCGTCGGGAGTCGGCCGACGTCCGGTGCCGGCTGGGAACCGGCGCCGGGGCAACCGCGACCCTACGCGTCGTGGCGCAGCAGCATCACCAGTCCGGCGATGAGCGCCAGGACCGCCCAGCCGACGACGACCAGCACGCACACCCACGGGCTGAACAGCGTCGAGTCGTAGTCCAGGGTGGCCATGGCCTGAACCATGGCGTTGAGCGGCATGAACCGGCCCAAGTCGGTGTTGTACGGGTCGGGAAGCTGCGCGACCAGGATCGGCGCGACCAGCACGATCCCGAACAGAGTGGCGATCGCGCCGGCGGTGTTGCGGATGACGAACCCCAGCCCGATTCCCGCCAGCCCGATCAGGGTCAGGTATAGCGCACAGGCGACGATCGCCCGCAGCGCGCCGGGCGTGGCAAGCGTGGACTGCTGGTGGGTGGCGGTTTGCAGCTGCTGGCCGAGGAAAAACGCGACGAACGTGCCGGCGGCCGAGACCACGAGCACGGTGATCGCGAACACCAGCGATTTGGCGATCAGCACCGGGTGCCGGCGCGGCGCGGCGGCGAGCGAGGAGCGGATCATGCCGGTGGTGTACTCGCCGGTGATGACCAGCACGCCGAGCACGCCGACCGCCAGTTGCGCGAGCATCACCCCGCGCAGGCTGATCGCGGTGGTGTCGAACAGACGGGTCCCAATCGGCACGACTTGGTTGCCCGCTGGTTGTCGCGTGGTGTGCAGCCAGGAGAACAGCGCGCCGAAGCCGACGATTATCGCGAATGTGGCCAGCAGGCTGTACCAGGTGGAGCGCAGCGACCGGAGCTTGATCCATTCGGAGTGGATGACCCCGGCCTGTGACACGTGCGCGCCCGCGAGGTCCGGCGCACGGGCGAACGTGGGTGTTGGGGCTGGTGCCGGTCCTGGCGCGACCCCGGGCGCGGGCGTGGGGGTCACCGCGGGGTTGGTCGCGGTCATTGGGCGCCGCCATCGGTCGCAGTGGCGCTCGCCGCGGGGCCGCCGCTGCCCCCGCCGTCCGGGCTCCCGATGCCGCGCTCCCCGCCGTCCGGGCTCCCGATGCCGCGTACCGGGCTCCCGGTCCCGTGTCGTGCGCCACCGCCGCCGTGGAACTCGACCGAATCACGGGTGATCTCCATGAACGCCTCCTCCAGGGTCGCCTGCTGCGGGGTGAGCTCGCTCAGCGCGACGCCGGCCGCTGCCGCGATCTGGCCGACCGTGGTGGAGTCTGTGCCGGTGACGCGCAGGGTGTTCTCGGCCAGCGCTGTGACCTGGTGCCCGGCCGCCGCGATCGCCTGGGCGAGCCGGGCAGCCTCCGCCGCGCGCACCAGCACGGTGGCCGCGCCGATGCCCCGGATCACCTCGTCGACGCTGCCTGAGGTGATCAGCCGGCCCCGGCCAACCACAATCACCTCACTCGCGGTCAGCGCCATCTCACTCATCAGGTGCGAGGACACGAACACCGTCCGCCCCTCGGCGGCGAGCGACTTGAGCAGGTTGCGGATCCACAGGATGCCTTCCGGGTCCAGCCCGTTCACCGGCTCGTCGAGCAGCAGCACCTCGGGATCACCGAGCAGCGCGGCCGCTATGCCCAGCCGCTGGCCCATGCCCAGGGAGTACGCGCCGACCCGCTTGCCGGCCACCTCGTCCAACCCGACCAAGCCGATCAGGTGATCGACCCGGCGGCGGCTGATCCGGTGCGTGGCGGCCATCGCCAGCAGATGGTTGCGCGCCGAGCGGCCGGTGTGCACGGCCCGCGCCTCCAGCAGCGCGCCGACCTCGCACAGCGGGGCGGGCAGATCGCGGTAGCCGTGGCCGTTGATCAGCGCCTGCCCCGCGTCCGGCCGGTCCAGCCCGAGCAGCAGCCGCATCGTGGTGGACTTGCCCGAGCCGTTGGGCCCGAGGAACCCGGTCACCACCCCCGGCCGGACGGTGAAGCTCACCCCGTCCACGGCCGTCTTCGGTCCGTACCGTTTCGTCAGGCCGATCGATTCAATCATCGAACCTCCCTTTGCGGCTCGCGCGCGCCAGACCGCGCCAGGTTCGCGGTGACGCCCCGCGCCGCCATCGTCCGCGGTGTCGCGGTTTCGAGGCGCGGGCCGTCGGCCGACGAACCCAGCACACGGTAAGACCGCCCGGCGAGCGCGTCGCGCACGGACTCAGAGCCGCATCAGGAAACCTCCTGCGGGCCGCGTTGCCGTGGGCCGGGCCGCCGCGCCGCGCCGCCGTGGACCACGCCGCCATGGTCCGCGCCGCGCCGCCGTGGACCGGGCTGTCGTGGGCCGCGCTGTTGTGGTGCGCCTGTGAGCGCTGATCCCGGTGCCGCCCGGGTCGGTCACTGCCGCGCGATGGCCCGCTCGATCGCCGCCGCGTCCACCGGCAGGTCGCGCACCCGGACGCCCAGCGCGTCGTGCACCGCGTTGGCGATCGCCGCTGCGGTGGGTCCTTGCGCCGCTTCGCCAGCCCCCAAGGGTGGCGCGTCGCTGCCGACCAGATGCACGTCGACGGCCGGGGAGTCGGGGAAACGCAGGATCGGGTAGCGCTCCCAGTCGCTGGAGGTGACGCGCCGCCGGTCGAAACGGACCCGCTCGACGGTGGTCCAGCTGGTGGATTGCACCGCGCCCCCGCTGAGCTGGTTGCGCGCGCCGTTGGGGTTGACGACCTGCCCCAGGTCGGCGGCCACCACCAGACGGCGCACGCGCAGCGCGGTCCGCGCCTCGACCTCGGCCACCACGGCGCACCACGCGCCACCCGTCTTGTAACGGGCGAAGCCGATGCCCCGGCCCACCGAATCCGCCAGCGGCTCGCCCCACCCCGCGCGCGTAGCGGCCAGCTCGATGACCGCGCGGGCGCGCGGGTCGGTGGTGTGCGCGAGCCGGAACGCGACCGGGTCCTGGCCCGCGTCGGCGGCCAGCTCGTCCATGAACGACTCGATCACGAAGACGTTGAAGTAAGAGCCCAGCGAGCGCATAGCGGAGGCGCGCAACGGGGCGTCCAGGAGCCGGTGGCCGACGATCCGGGTCGGGCCCAGCGCGTAGCCGGGAATCGCGTTGCGCGTGCTGCCACCATCCCCGGTGGGCGGGGGATCGGCGGATGGCTGGAACGGCATGCCGTCCGCCCGGTGCGCGTCCGCCAACAGCCCAGGGCGCTGCCCGGTGCCGGGACGCCCCATGTGTCCCTGGCTCCACAGCTCGTAGCCCCAGCCACGGATCCGCCCGCCAGCCAGCGTGGCGGACACGGTCCCGGTCATCGCCGGCGACAGCGGTCCCCAGGTCAGCTCGTCAGAGCGCGACCACCGCGCCAACACCGGCGCCCCGGGCACCGCGCGGGCCAGCAGCACCGCGTCGAACGCCGCGTCATCCGCCCCGTTGTGGCCGTAGCAGCCGCCGTTCTCGCCGTGCCGCACGCGCACCCGGCTGAGGTCCAGGCCGAGCGCGGCGGCGATGGCGTCGCGCAGCCGGAACACTCCCTGGGTGTGGCTGACGACCTCGACCCGCTCGCCGTCCGCCGACCATCGCGCCAGGGCGGCGCTCGGCGCGATCGAAGCGTGCGCCAGGTAGGGCTTGGAGTATGACGCGACGCGGGTTGGCTCAGGCAGCGGATCGTCAGCCAGCACGGTGGCCTCGTTGGGCGCGCCGCGCAGGTACTCGGGCAGCCGGCGCTCGTCGGGCAAGCTGTCGCGCTCGGTCCAGCGGCAGGCGGCGGCGAGCGCGGCCAGCGCGCGGTCCACGCCGTCCTCGCGGGCGCCGATCAGGCCCAGGAAGGATCCGTCGCGCACCAGGGTGACGCCCGGGGCGGACCAGTCGTCGGCGAGTCCGGCCAGCCGGGCCGCCGGCGACGGCGGGCGCAGCACCCGGCCATGGAACAGGCCCGCCGGGCGCAGGTCGGTGATGAAGCGGGGCCGGCCCAGCGTCTTGTCCGGCAGGTCCAGCCGGGGCACGCTATGACCGACGATTGCGGCCCGCGCAGGGGCGTCGGCGGTTTCGACCACGCTGGGTGCTCGGTCGCTGGGGCTGGCACCGGCTCGCGCCGGGGCGCGGCTGGGTTGCTTCGTGCCGCTGGGGTCGCCCGCGTCGCCCGGATGGAACGTCGTCAGGTCGAGGTCGGGATCCAGCGCGGCCACCCGGTCGAGGTAATCGAGGCGGTCGGGCGGGCCGGCGAGCGCGCGCACCACCGCGCCGATGTGTCGCAGCGCCGGCGCCGACTGCTGCACCGACATGCTGCCGGCGGTCATCCCCTGGTCGGGGCCGTCGGTGCTCGACGCGCGGACCCGCAGCCGCTCCAGCGGCACGCCCAGGGCGTCGGCGGCCAGCTGGGCCAGCGCGGTGAGGATGCCCTGGCCCAGCTCGACTTTCCCGACGCGCAGCTCGATGACGCCGTCGGCCACGCCCAGCCAGGCGCTCAGCCGGGGGTTGAGCGCGATGTCCGCCGGCAGCGACCCGCCGGGGCGTGGCGGCGCGCTCACGACGCGCCCGCGATGGCAGCGGCGGCGTCGAGGACGGCATCGATCACTCGCTGATAGACGCCGCACCGGCACAGGTTCGGCGCGAGCGCCTCGGCGACGCGCTCCCGGCTGGGCGCTGGCTCGGCGGCGAGCAGCGCGGTGGCGCGAACCGCGATCCCGGCGGTGCAGAAGCCGCACTGGGCGGCCTGGTGTTCGATCAGCGCGCGCTGGACGGGATTCGGACCATCGGCGGCGAGCCCCTCGACGGTGACCACCTCGGCGCCGGCGGCCTGCCACAGCGGCGTGTCGCAGGCATACACCGGAACCGCGTCGAGCAGCACCGTGCACGCGCCGCACAGCCCGTCCCCGCAGCCGAATCGGGTGCCGACCAGTCCGAGCGCGTCGCGCAGCACGGTCACCAGCGGGGTGTCATCGGGGCGGTCCACCTCCACCAACCGGCCGTTGACGGTCAAGGCGGTCATTGTGCCCATCCGCAGCACCTCGGCGCCGCCAGCTCTATGCGACTCACGCCCCCATCCTGCTCTCCGCGTCGCAATCCCCGTTTCCCAGCGTCGCCGGGTGGTCAGTGGGCCGAAGCGAAACACGTCCCGCCTTGATCAACTCGCGTTTGACGCGAACAATTCGCGTCAAACGCGAGTTGATCAAGCGAGACCGCGCTCACCCGCGCGCGGCCGTCGGTGCTGACCCGTCGCAGCCGGCGCTCACCCGCCGCAGCCGGCGCTCACCCGCGCGCGGCGGTGGGAGGCGGTCAGCCGAGCAGCTCGGATAGCTCCAGCCAGCGGGCCTCGGCGTCGGCCAGCTCGGCCTGCGCGGCGCGCTCCTCGTCCGCGAGGCGCTGCAGACCCAGGTAGTCCGCCACGTCGTGCGCGGCGAGCCGCTCGTGCAAGTCCGCGATGCGCTCGGTGAGCCGGTCGAGCCTGCGCTCGATCGCCGCGAGCTCCTTGCGGATCGCCCGTTCCTCGGCCGCGCCGCGCTCGTTTTGGGTGGTCCGGGCGGTTGATCCGGACCGCGCCGCAGTCGGCGGCGGCTCACCGGCGGGACGGGCCGCGACGTCGGGTTGGCTCAGGCGCAGGAACTCGTCCACCCCACCGGGCAGATGCCGCAACCGGCCGTCGATGATCGCGTACTGCTGGTCGGTGACCCGCTCGACGAGGTACCGGTCGTGCGAGACCACGATCAGCGTGCCGGGCCAGGAGTCCAGCAGGTCCTCCATGGCGGCGAGCATGTCCACGTCCACGTCGTTGGACGGCTCATCGAGCAGCAGCACGTTCGGCTCGGAGAGCAGCACCAGCAGTAGTTGCAGCCGCCGCCGCTGCCCGCCGGACAGCTCGTCCACCCGCGCCGACAAGTGCTCGCGGGAGAACCCGAGCCGTTCCAGGAGCTGCGCCGGGGTCAGCTCCTTGCCGTCCACGAGGTAGGTCGTCTTGGTCCGGGCGAGCACCTCGCGGACCCGCTGCGCGCCGATCTCGGCCAAGTCGGCGAACGTCTGGTCCAGCATCGCCACCCGCACGGTCTTGCCGGTTTTGACGCGGCCGGTCGTCGGCGCCACTGTCGCGGCGATCAGGCCGAGCAGGGTGGATTTGCCAGCCCCGTTCGCGCCGAGGATCGCGGTGCGCTCGCCGGGCGCGATCCGCCAGGTCACGTCGCGCAGCACCTCGGTCGCGCCGAACGACACACCGGCGTCGAGCAGGTCCACGACATCCTTGCCGAGCCGGGCGGTGGCCAGCCGGGCGAGTTCCAGGCGGTCGCGGGGCGGCGGCACATCGGCGATGAGCTGGTTCGCCGCCTGGACGCGGAATTTGGGTTTGGTGCTGCGCGCCGGTGGGCCGCGCCGCAGCCAGGCCAGCTCCTTGCGCAGCAGGTTGGCCCGCTTGGCTTGCGCCGCCGAGGCGCGCCGGGACCGTTCCAGGCGTTGCAGCACCCAGGCCGCGTAACCGCCCTCGAACTGCTCGACGCCCCGGTCGTGCACCTCCCAGGTGGCGGCGCACACCTCGTCGAGGAACCAGCGGTCGTGCGTGATCACCAGCAGCCCGCCGGCGGAGGCTGGCCAGCGGCGGCGCAGGTGCGCGGCCAGCCAGGCGATGCCCGGGACGTCGAGGTGGTTGGTCGGCTCGTCCAGGCCCAGCACGTCCCACTCGCCGACCAGCAGCGCGGCCAGCGCGACCCGGCGCCGTTGCCCGCCGGACAGCTCGCCGATCCTCGCTTCCCACGGCAGATCGGGCACCAGCCCGGCGAGCACGTCGCGGATCCGCGCGTCGCCGGCCCAGTCGTGCTCGGCCTGGTCGCCGACTATGGTCGGGCCGACCAGCGCGTCGTCGGCGAAGGTGTCAGCCTGGTCCAACAACCCGACGCGCACCCCGCCGCGTCGGGTCACCCGACCGGAGACCGGCTCGATCCGCCCGGCGAGCAGGCCCAGCAGCGACGACTTGCCGTCCCCGTTGCGCCCGACGATCCCGATCCGGTCGCCGGTGTTCACGCCCACGGTCACCGAGTCGAAGACCACTTTGGTCGGGTACTCCAGGCGCAGCGCCTCGGCCCCGAGCAAATGCGTCACCACGCGCCCCCCACTACCTTGATGATCATGGCAAAAAGCTAAGAATCTTGGCGGTTTTCCATGATCATCAAACGTTTGACGTGACTGCGAACGGCTCAGCGGGCGGCTCTGCAGGTGGCTCCACCGACAACCGGGGCGTAATCCGCGCCAACCACTTCGGGAAGTACCAGTTGGCCCGCCCGAGCAGATGCATCAGCGAGGGCACCAACACGGTGCGCAGCACGAACGCGTCGAGGAAGATCGCGCTGGCCAGCCCGAGGCCCATCAGCTTGATCACCCGGTTCGGGTCGAGCACGAAGCCGAAGAACACCGTGATCATGATGAACGCGGCGGCGGTGATGATGCCGCCGGTCTCGGCCTGCCCGACGGTGATGGCCCGCTCGTTGTCGTGCGACGCCACCCACTCCTCATGCATCCGGCTGACCAGGAAGACCTGGTAGTCCATCGACAGCCCGAACAGGATCGCGAAGAACATCACCGGCGCCCATGCCTCGATCGGGCCGCCCTTGCCGATGCCGAGCTCCTCCGCGCCCCAGCCCCACTCGAAGATCGCGACCACCACGCCGAAGGACGCGCCAGCGGCCAGCAGGTTCATCACCGCCGCCGTCAGCGGCACCACGAGGCTGCGGAACGCGATCAGCAGCAGGAGGAAGGACAACCCGACCACGGCCCCGATGAACAGCGGCATCTTGTCCGCGAGCACCCCGGCGAAGTCCACGTAGATGGCGGTCGCCCCGTAGACGTAGATGCTGCTCGCGGTCCCGGCGCGGATGCCCGGCAGCACGTTCGAGCGCAGCTCGCGCACCAGTTGCGTCGTCTTGGCGTCCTGCGGCGAGCTGGTCGACTTGAACGACACCAGCGCGATGGACGGGGTGAGTGGCTGCGGGACGACGCTGGCCGGGTTCACGTCGGCCACCGTGGCCAGCGCGGCGGCGGCGCGCTGGGCCACCACGGCGGCGTCCGACCCGCTGACCACCAGGGTGAGCGTCGAGTTGTAACCCACCCCGAAGCCCTGGGCGATCAGGTCGTAGCCCTTGCGCGTGGTGGTGCCGGCGCGGTCGTTGCCCTGGTCGGCGTGGCCCAGGCGCATCGAGAAGAACGGCGTGGCCAGCGCCACGATCACGATCAGGCCGGCGGTCCCGGTCATCCAGCGCCGGCGCGCGACGATGTCCGCCCAGCGCGCCCAGAACCCGGTGGCTTGGGCGGCGGCGAACCGCTCGGCGCGCACCGCCCGGCGCTGCCGACGGGGCAGCACCGCCAAGCCAAGGAAACTCAGCAGCGCGGGCAGCAGGGTGACTGAGGCGATCATGGTCATGGCCACCGCGATGGCCACCCCGATCGCCAACCCGTAGAAGAAGCTGACGTTCAGCGCGAGCAGACCGAGCATCGCGATGCACACCGTGGTGCCGGCGAACAGCACCGCCCGGCCCGAGGTGTTGACGGCCGCCACGATCGACTCGGCCACCGGCATGCCGCGGTGCAGGTTTCGTCGATGCCGGGTCACGATGAACAGCGCGTAGTCGACGCCAACCCCGATGACCATCAGCTCCGTCAACTCAGTGGTGACGTTGGAGACGTCCATCAGGTGGCTGAGGATGCCGATGAGGCCGAGCCCGGAGGTGAGCGCGGCGACGGCGGACGCCAACGGCATCGCGGTGGCGCCGATGGTGCGGAAGACGATGGCGAGGATGATCAAGGCTGCGATGAAGCCGATCCACATCGGCGCCGGGCCATTCTGCTGCTGGCCCTCGCCCTGGAAGCCGTTGCCGGTGAACTCGACCTGCAAGCTGGGGCTGTTGAGCGGTTTGAGCGCCTTGTAGACCCCGTCGAACAGGTTCTGGTCGTACTTGGTGCTGTACCAGCTGACATTGGCGATGGCGGTCGCCTTGTCGCCCGACAGCAGCGTCGGCAGACCCGGCGCGGTCTGGGCCTGGCCGTTCTGGCACGCGGCGGCGGTCCATGGCGAGCTCACCCCGACCACATCGAAGTGCGCCGCGCACAGCCCGTCGAGCGCTTCGGTGACGCCGGCCGGGGCTTGCTCCAAGGCGCCCGACTTGGCGTGGAACACGATCTGCCCGGTGATGCCGTTCTGGCTGTTTTGCCCGGACGCCTTGAGCAGGTTCATCACCGCGTTGGTCTCGGTGTGCGGCAGGCTGAAGGTGTCCTTGTAGCTGGCGCCGCCGAGCGAGGCGGCGATGACCTGGGCGAGCGCGATGAACGCGATCCAGGCCGCGATCACCAGCCAGCGGCGTCGAATGGCGAGCTGGGCGAGCCTTCGCATGCGGATTCCTCTCCGGCGTCCTCGGCGGTGGCGGGGCGGCCGGCGCGGACCAACGGTCAGGATGTTTCCCGCGCTGCTCGACGCACGCCCGACCGATGATTCTATGGCCGGCGCGCGGGTCCCTCTACCCTCGTGATGTGAGCGTGCTGAACGAGATCGAGCACTGGTTCGATGTGGTGCTGTTCTGGTCGCTGTTCGCGTTGCGCGGCTGGGCGCTGGTGGACTGCCTGTTCCGCCGGTCCGCCGCGTTCCCGGCCGCCGACAAGTTGAGCAAGCCGGCCTGGCTGGGAATCCTCGTGCTGGCCGAGTTGGTGGGCACGGTGACCGGCACGCTGTGGGCCGGGTTCCTGTTCTGGATGGTGTCGATCATCGCCGCGCTGGTCTACCTAGCGGATGTGCGCCCCGCGCTCAAGGAGATCACCGGGCGCTGACGCCGGGCGGCGCTCGGGGCGGCGGCGGATGGCGAGATGATCAGTAGACTTGCTGGCGTGGCCCGACCTATGAGCTGGTAGCCGATGGGCTCCACCGCGCTCAACGTCGTGATCGTCTTGGCGCTGATCATCATCGAGGCGCTGTTCGTCGCCGCGGAGCTCGCGCTGATCTCGCTTCGCGAGAGCCAGGTCCAAACGATGGCCACCGCCGGGCGGCGGGGCGCGGCGGTCGCTCGACTGGTGGCCGACCCGAACCGGTTCCTGGCCACCGTGCAGATCGGGGTGACGCTCACCGCGCTGGGCTCCAGCGCGTACGGCGCGGTCACCCTGGCCGACACCGCCAAGCGGTGGTTGGTCCGGCTCGGCTGGGGCGACACGGTGGCCGTCGTGGTCGGGTTCATCGCGGTGACCGTGATCATCTCGTTTGTCACCCTGGTCATCGGTGAGCTGGTGCCCAAGCGCCTCGCGCTGCAGCGCGCGGAGGGGACGGCGCGCCTGCTCAGCCCGCTGCTCAACCGGATCTCCACCGCCTGCCGGCCGGTGATCTGGCTGGCGTCACGGTGCACCGACGCGTTGGTGCGCCTGCTCGGCGGCGATCCGCGCACCCGGTCCGCGCCGATCACCGAGGACGAGTTGCGCGGTCTGGTGGCCGCCCACGAGTCGTTGACCGCGGACGAGCGCCACCTGATCGACGAGGTGTTCGCGGCCGGCGAGCGCGGCGTCAGCGAGGTGATGGTGCCGCGCACCGAGGTCGCCTTCCTGGATGCGGCGATGACCGTCCGCGCGGCCAGCGAGCTGGTCGCGGGCAGCCCGCACTCGCGCTATCCGGTGGTGGGCGCCGGCCAGGACGACATCACCGGCTTCGTCCACATCCGTGACTTGTTGGCGGCGATGGCGAGCGCCGACTCGCGACGCACCGTCGGCGAGCTGTCGCGGCCGGTGAAGCGGCTGCCCGGATCGAAGAACGTGCTCGCCGCGCTCTCGGAGCTGCGCCGCGAGGGCCATCAGTTGGCCATCGTCGTGGATGAGTACGGCGGGACGGACGGCATCGTCACTTTCGAGGACCTGGTGGAGGAGATCATCGGCGAGATCCGCGACGAGTACGACGAGGCTCCGGCTGCGGTGCGGCGGTTGGCCGGTGGCGCGGTCGAGCTGGACGGGCTGGCCAACCTTGACGAGGTTGCCGAACTGACCGGGCTGGAACTGCCGGCCGGTCCGTACGAGACGGCGGCCGGTTACGTGATGGCCGCGCTCGGGCGGTTGCCGCAACTCGGTGACGAGGTTCGCGCGGGCGAGCACACGATCTCGGTGATCGAGGTGGACGGCCGGCGCGCC
>WQZC01000067.1 GCA_009780925.1 Actinomycetes bacterium
AACCCGCTCCCAATACCCGGCGGCGAGCACCACTGGGTGGCCGCGCCGACCCCCATAGCTGGCGACCGCGACCGGCGCGTCAGCGACCAACACCGCGCGCACCGCGGCGGCGGGGACGCCCGGGGTGTCCACCAGCATGATCACGGCCCGTTGGCCGGTCGCGGCGGCCAGCCCCAGCCGCAGTGAGGAGCCCAGCCCCCGCCGCGGGTCAGGATTGACCACGGTCCGCGCCCACCCACCAGTGCCGCGCTCAGAGCACGGCCGAGCCTCGGACGGGACCGGCCACGGCTCGGGCGCGGTCCCGCCGGGCCGAACGACGGCGATCACCTCATCGCAGCCGCCCTCGCGCAGCACCCGAACCGCACGGTCCAACAACCGTTCGCCGCGCACCACCAGCTCAGCCTTCGGCCGGCCCAGCCGGGAGCCGGCGCCGGCCGCGAGGACCACGCCACTGACCCGGGCGCCGCGCCGACTGGTCCCGAGCGCGGCGCCGGTCATCGCCTCAGTCGCCCATGCGCAGCAGGCCGTAGTCGTAGGCGTGGCGGCGATAGACGACGCTGGGCCGCCCGGTCTCCGAGTCGGCGAACAGGTAGAAGTCGTGGCCGACCAGCTCCATCTCGAACAGCGCCTCGTCAACCGTCATCGGCGTGCCGGGATGCTCCTTGACCCGGACGATGCGCCCCGGCCCCTGCTCGCCCTCGTCCGGTTCGTCCGGTTCATCCGGATCGTGCTCGGCGTGGGAGTTGAGTTCGGCCGCCGCGTCCGCTACCGCTGGCTCAGGCGGCCGATCCGGCTCGGCGAACAGCCGGCCGTCGGTGGACACCTCGACCAACGGCGCGGTGGCCGGCATCGGGGCGCGCCGGGTGCGACGCGCTCGCCGGCGACCGGCGGCCTGGCGCAACCGCCGTTCGAGCTTGTCGGCGGCCAGCTCCAGGGCACGATAGAAGTCTGCCGCGCTGGCCTCGCTGCGCACCACCGGGCCGCGCGTGTGGCAGGTGACCTCGACGCGGGCCGCGGTCTCGTTCTGCCGCGGGTTGCGTTCGTAGTTCAGCTCCACATCAGTTCTGATGATCTTGCCGTCATACCGTTCCAGGCGCGCGAGCCGTTGCTCGACGAGCGAGCGAAAGTGGTCGGGCACGTCAACGTTCCGACCGCGCACGACAATCTCCGAACGTGGCTCGGCACGAGTCAACGCGCCCTCGCCGACGACAGGGTCAACAACGTCCATTGGGGCCCTCCACCCTCTATCACGGTGCCCATCGAGCGCCTTGCGGCCGCAGCCTGTGGCGAAGAGCACCCTTGCTCAAAGCGTACCCACCGCACCCGCCCCGTCCGGGCCAGCCGCGCCCGGTCAGCGGTCCGAGTCGGGCCGCTCGCCCCGACTCGGCGTCGCGGCCACGGCCACCGCGCCGAGCACCGGCCACCCGGCGGCGGTGAGCGCCCGCGCGGACTCGCCGAACGTGGCGCCGGTGGTCACGATGTCATCGACGATCACCGCCGCGAACCGCACGCCCACCGGCGGAGCCGCGGCGGCCATCGCCCCGTGGACGTTGCGCGCTCGCGCGACCGAGTCCAGACCGGCCGAGTCGCGCACCGGGCGCGCCAGGCGCAGCGCGCGCGCCACCGGCAGCCCAGTGCACGCGGACGCGCCCCGGGCCAGCCGCGCGACGTGATCACCGCCTCGGGCACGGGCCAGCGAGGCGACGGACGGCACTGGAACCAGCACCGGCGCCAGCTCGCCGGCCGGGTCGCTCGCCGCACCCGGCGCCGGCCGCGCGGCCGGGACCGATGCCGCCAGCCGCGAGGCCGGGCCGGTCCAGGCGGGCGGCCCACGCGTCTCGCCCAGCGCCGCGCGCGCGGCGATCCGATCCCGGTGCTCCCCGATCAGCTCAGTCAACGGATCGACCAGCAGGCCCGCGAGCCGATCCGCCAGCTCCCGTCGCCCCCGCTCCTTGTACGCCAGCAACGCCGCGCGCACCCCGCCGTCGTAGCGCGCGGCGGCAAAGACGCGCACCCAATGCCGCCTGCTGCGCACCGGAAACGCCGCCCCCGACGGCGCGCACGCGGCGCACAGCAACTCGCCGGGCGCGCCACAGCCAACGCAAGCCTTCGGCAGCACCAGCTCGACGAGCGCGCGCGCCACCCACCTCATCGCCGCGCCGCCATCCGCACACGCCCCACCATGCGTCCCACACGCGCCCGGCGCAACCCCGTCCGGCCCGCCTGTGGACGACCCCGACGACGGTGGACGAAACCCGCGCTGGCGGCTCCGGCCGGGCGCCCGGGACCGCCCGGGGCCGCTCGGCCGGAGCCGCCGGACCGGGCTACTTGAGGTAGGCGGGGCTGGCGCCCCGCACCTGGATGTTCTCCGGCTGGAACGGGGGGCTCTGCCAACTGGCGCGCGACTGGGTGTACACCCAGCCGTCCGCCGACACCCAGGCCGGGGCCTGCCAGGCCACGGTGATCGAATCCGGGGTGGCCGGCAGCCCACCGGCCTGCCGGTCGGTCCACGCCGACCCGTCGCTTTGCACCTGCCAGACACTGAACGCCCCCGGGCCGTCGCCGGCCACATACAGGGTGGTCACGTCGTTCCAGTCCACGTCGGTCACCGTGACCGAGGCTGGGGTCACCGGGACCAGGTTGTCCACGCGCACGCTGGACCCGCCCCGCTCGATCACTCCGACGTAGCACATCGACGAGCCGCCGGCGGCCAGCACCAGCGCGACGCGCACCCCGTCCGCGCTGAACCGCACCGCCTTGATCGCGGTGACCTCGCCCACCGGCATGGTGAGCGGCACCGTCACCGGCGGCTCGTCCGACGGCACGCGGATCAGATAGGGCCCGTCCCCAACCCACACCTCACCGGCCTCGGACAGCCACGCCGGGCGGCCGAGCGGCCCGGGCGGCAGCCCGGAGTCGCGCAGCCCGGTGGCGAAGGTGCCGACCAGCAGCCGCGCGCCGTCCGCCGGCCCCACCGTGCCGGCGACCCGGTAGTCCTCAGACGAGCCGTTGCGCCCCACCGCGATCGAGGTCAGCCCGATCGGCTGCTCGCCGAGCGGGCCCTCCACGGCCAGCCCGGTGTCCCCGTCGACGATCACGCCCTGTCCGTTCAGGAACCACACCGGCGGCCCGCTCAGCGAGCCCTGCGCGGGGGCGAAGTCGCTCACGGTGAAGGCCGCGCCCACCCCGGGAACGGCCACCGGATGGCCGCCGTCGGTGATCTGGGTGATGGAATCACTGATCTCCACGGCGAAGGTGTTGGCCAACTGCGCGGCGAGCCGGCGCAGCGAGTCATGGTCCAGCGCGCTCGCGCCAGGGATCTCGACCGAGGTAAGCGCGCCGGAGACGACCACGCTGACCGCCCGGCCGTTGACCTGGTCGGGCAGCGGGAGCACCGCGTTGGCCAGTTCCTGGCGCGGCCCGGCGATGAACTGGGCGAGCAGCCAATTGGCCAGCGCCTGCCCGGTCAGCGGGGAATAGCGCGGGTCGGCGACCAGATGTTTGCCGGACAGGTCGAAGAAGTACAGCGCGCGCAGCTGATAGGCGGTGGCCAACGACGAGCTCATGTCCGACTCGCGGACCACCAGGCCAGGCGCGGGCTGCTCGATGCGCCACTGGCCGTTCACCTTGGTCATGGCGTAGCTCAGCGGCACCGTCTCCGCGCCGGTCCCCTGGTCTTGCACCACCGAGGTGTAGATGCCGTTGGCGGCGAGCTGCCCGACCTTGACCACGTTGACGGTGACGGTGCGCGTCTTGGCGTCCATCGGGCTGACCGAGTAGCCGCTGACCACGGTCGCCGTCTTGTCCGACCAGCGGGTCTGCGCCTGCGGGGTCAGGAACTGTTTGGCCGCCTGGTGTTTGTCATCCCGGGTGTCCACGTTCAGGCTCAGGAACTGGCTGACGATGGTGGCCGGATCGACCCCCGCGGGCGGGGTGATCAGCGGCAGCGGCGGCTGCGCCGCCGGTCCCATCGATTTGATCACTTGTGGGCGGGAGGATCCCGGCACGTTCGAGCAGCCGGTGGCCGCCAGCGCGAGCCCGACCAGAACCACCAGCGCCACGCGGATCCTCATCCGGGCACCTCGACCTCGATCAGCGCCTCCGGTTCCAACGGAAGCGGCGAGGAGTCCAGCGGATCCCCGACGGCGCGCGGCAGGGTCAGCCGGAACTGCGCCCCCAAGCCCCGCTCCCCCCAGGCCTGCAGCCACCCGCCGTGCAGCCGCGCGTCCTCCAGGCTGATGGCCAGGCCCAGCCCGGTGCCGCCGGTGAGACGGCTGCGCGACGGATCGGCCCGCCAGAACCGATTGAACACCAGGCCGGCCTCGCCGGGCCGCAGGCCCACTCCGTGGTCACGAACGGTCACCGCCACCGCCGCGTCGTCCGCGGCCACGGTGACCACCACCGGCCGGGATTCCCCGTGATCGAGCGCGTTGCCGAGCAGGTTGCGCAGGATGCGCTCGACCCGGCGGGGGTCGGCCAGCACCGGCACCGGCTCGTCCGGGACGTGCACCACCAGCTCACTGCCGTGCCGCATGGCCAGGGTCCGGCTCGCGTCCACCGCGTCATTGACCACCGAGCGCAGGTCGACGTGCTCGCAGTCCAGCCGCGCCACGCCGGCGTCGTAGCGGGAGATCTCCAACAGGTCGGTCAGCAACGACTCGAACCGGTCCAGCTCCGCCTGCAGCAGCTCCACCGAGCGCGCCAGCTCGGGGGCGAGATCCTGGCGTTGCGCGTGCAGCAGCTCGACGGCCATCCGAATGGTGGTCAGCGGGGTGCGCAGCTCGTGCGAGACGTCCGAGGTGAACAACTGCTGCAACCGGGACATCTCCTCAAGGCGACGGATCTGCCGCTGCAGGGAGTCGGCCATGTCGTTGAAGGACTGGCCGAGCCAGGCGATGTCGTCATGGCCGCGCACCGGCATTCGCTTGGCCAGGTCCCCGGCGGCCAGCCGCCCGGCCGTCTGGGCGGCCACGCGGACCGGGCGCACCACCTGGCGGGTCACCAGGGTGGTGATCAGCACCAGGAACGCCACCAACCCCAGACCGGCCAGCAACACGGTTCGCTGGACCAGCGCGATGGTGTCCTGCTCGGCGTTGAGCGGGAACAGGTAGTACAACTCAAAGGTGCCGCCCGGAGCGGCGATCGGCTCGCCGACCACCAGCCCTTTCACCGGGGCGCCGCTGCCCGGCACCGCGATCCGCGCGTACTGCACCGCCAGGTTGCCGCTGCGCACCACCTGGCGCAGGTCCGTTGGGATCTTGGTGCCGGTGCCCGGGGCGAGCGCCGTGGAACTCGGGCTGGACAGGATCGTGATCTCGAACAGGCCCGCGTCGCTGCCGGTGCCGGCGAGCTCGGTCTTGATCCGGTCCAGCGCGGCCAGCTGCCCCGAGGTGTCCCCCAGGCTCACCCCGGCGAGCACGTCGCGGGCGAACTCCAACCCGGCGCTGGCCTGCGCGATCGCGGCGTTGCGCTTGGCGCGCAGCATCCCGGTGGTGATCTCGTCAGCCAAGAACACCCCGATAACGATCACCACGAGGCTCGTGATCACCAGCGTCGAAGCCGCGACCCGCAGCTGCAGTGATCTCCCCCAGGTCCGGCCCGCCCGGCGCGCGGCCCGCGCCAAGCGCGCCCCAATGGGCGACGCCCGCCACGACCGCCGCTCCGACGCGGGCCGAGCCGTCACGGCGGGCCGGCTTTGTAGCCGACGCCGCGGATGGTGAGCACGATCTCGGGCTTCTCGGGATCATGCTCGACCTTGGACCGCAACCGTTGCACGTGCACGTTGACCAGGCGGGTGTCGGCGGCGTGCCGGTAACCCCAAATCTGCTCCAGCAACACGTCCCTGGTGAACACGTGGCGCGGCTTGCGGGCCAGCGCCACGAGCAGGTCGAACTCCAACGGGGTCAACGGCAGCGCCACCCCGTCACGACGCGCCTCATGCGCCGGCACGTCGATGCTCACCGGTGAGTCCGGCGGCCCGATGATCAGCTTCTCGCTGGTGGCGCCCTCGTGGTGGCGCAGCCGCGCGCGCATCCGCTCCACCACCTCCTTGCGTTTGTACGGCTTGACCACGTAGTCATCCGCGCCGGACTCCAAACCCAGCACCACGTCCACCGTGTCGCTCTTGGCGGTGAGCATGATGATCGGCGTGCCGCTGTCCACCCGGATCAGCCGGCACACGTCCAGGCCAGACAACCCGGGCAGCATCAAGTCGAGCAACACGATGTCCGGCTTGGTGTCCCGGAACACATCCAGGGCCTGGCTGCCATCCATCACGAACGACGGCTCGAAGCCATCCGAGCGCAGCACGATGCCCAACATCTCGGCCAAGGCGGGGTCGTCGTCCACGACGAGAACACGCGGTCTCATGCGTTCATGGTGGCATCAGCCCCGGCAGGGCGCGCAACGACCGGATCGTTCCTGGCCCACGCGCCCCGGGCGGGAGTCAGTAGCGGTAGTGCTCCGGCTTGTACGGACCGTCCACGGCCACGCCGAGGTAGGCCGCCTGCGCCGCGGTGAGCGTGGTCAGCGCCACCCCGAGGGAGTCCAGGTGCAGCCGGGCGACTTTCTCGTCCAGGTGCTTGGGCAGCAGGTACACCTTGCGCTCGTAGTCGCCGGGGCGGGCGTGCAGCTCCAGCTGGGCGATGGTCTGGTTGGCGAACGAGGCGCTCATCACGAACGACGGATGCCCGGTGGCGTTGCCCAGGTTCAGCAGCCGGCCCTCGGACAGCACGATCACCGAGTGCCCGTCGGCGCCCGGCGCGTCGTCCGCGCGCGGCGGGAAGCGCCACTCGTGCACCTGTGGCTTGATCTCGATCTTGCGAATGCCCGGGACCCGCTCCAGTCCGGCCATGTCGATCTCATTGTCGAAGTGGCCGATGTTGCCGACGATCGCCTGGTGCTTCATCGCGGCCATGTGCTCGGCGGTGATGATGTCCCGGTTGCCGGTGGCGGTGACGAAGATGTCCGCCTGCCCGACCACATCTTCCAGCCGAACCACCTGCACCCCGTCCATCGCCGCCTGCAGCGCGCAGATCGGGTCGATCTCGGTGACCACGACCCGGGCGCCTTGGCCGCGCAGCGACTCGACACAGCCCTTGCCGACGTCGCCGTAGCCGCACACCACGGCCAGTTTGCCGCCGATCATCACGTCCGTGCCGCGGTTGATGCCATCCACCAGCGAGTGCCGGCAGCCGTACTTGTTGTCGAACTTGCTCTTGGTCACCGAGTCGTTGACGTTGATCGCCGGGAACAGCAGCTCGCCGTCCCGTTCGAACTCATACAGCCGGTGCACCCCGGTGGTGGTCTCCTCGGTCACCCCGACGACGCTCGCGGCCAGCCGGGTGAATCGCCCGGGGGTGTCGCGGATCGAGCGGCGCAACGTGTCCAAGATCACTCGATATTCCGCGGCGTCTTCCTCCGCCGGCGCGGGCACCGCGCCGGCGGCTTCGAACTTGACGCCGAGATGGATCAGCAGGGTGGCGTCGCCGCCGTCATCGACGATCGAATCGGGGCCGGAACCATCCGGCCAGCGGAGCATGCGGTCGGTGCACGCCCAGTACTGCTCGAGCGTCTCCCCCTTCCACGCGAACCCCGGCACCCCCACGGGGCGATCCGCCGTTCCCCCCGGCCCGACCACCACTGCGGCGGCGGCGTGGTCCTGGGTGGAGAAGATGTTGCAGCTCGCCCAACGCACATCGGCGCCCAACTCGACCAATGTCTCGATCAGCACCGCGGTCTGCACGGTCATGTGCAACGATCCGGCGATCTTTTTCCCGGCGAGCGGCTGGCTCGGGCCGAACTCGCGCCGCAGCGCCATCAGTCCGGGCATCTCGTGCTCGGCGAGGGCGATCTCCTTGCGGCCGAACTCGGCCAGGGCCAAGTCGGCGACCTGGTAGTCGTCTACGGCTTTGGACCCGGCGGCGACCTGGTAGTCGTCGACGACCTGGGAAGCGGCGCGGACGCGCCCCTGCTGCTCGGTGCCCACCGGATTCTCCTTAGTCATGAAACGTGCGTCGGCGTGGTCGGCCGGCGAATCATCCGTCACGCCGCGCCCAACGAGCGGCGTCGATTTTAGCTAGTCACCCACGGTGACCAGGAAGACCTCGCCCGACCCGGTGGCCTGCAGCGGCTCCTTGCCGGCGGAGATGAAGGCGGCCCGGCCCGGGGTGAGCGCCACGCTCACCCGCTCGCTGGCGACCTCGGCGGCTCCGGAGGCGCACAGCACGATGTATGGCTGGCCCGCTCGCCCGCGCGCGCTCGGTGCCCGATCGGGGTCCAGCCGGACCGTGGTCAGGGAGAAATCATCGACCGGAGGGTGGAACTCGTTGCCCACGTCGTCGGGCTCGGCGGGACAGCGTGGGTGCGCCAGCGCGGAGAAATCAGTGATCTTGACCAGCTCCGGCACGTCGATGTGCTTCTCGGTCAGCCCGCAGCGCAGCACGTTGTCGCTGTTCGCCATGATCTCCACCCCGGTGCCGCGCAGGTGCGCGTGCACGTTGCCGGGCGCCAGGAACACCGCCTCACCGGGGGCCAGCCGAACGTAGTTGAGCAGCAGCGCGAGCACCGCGCCGACATCGTCGGGGAAGTCCTCGCCGGTGAGCGTCACCGCGTGCGCCGCGCCGGCCCACTCCCCGGCGATAGCCGGGGCCCGCTCGCGCACGGCCGTCACCAGCGCCCGGGGGTCGGGCAGGGTGAGCAAGTAGGTGAACGCGGCGCGCAGCCCGTCCGGGCCGGCCAGCAGGTTGCGCACCGGCGCCAGCTGCGGCACATCGAACGCGTCCAGCAGACGAACCGTCTCGGCCGGCGCGCGGAACCCGCACAGCACCTCGAAATCGGTGAGCGCGCACAACAACTCTGGTTTGTGGTTCGCGTCGCGGTAGTTGCGGTCCGGCGAGAAATGCGGCAGACCGCGCGCCTCCTCGCTGGCGAACCCGGCGCGCGCCTGGGGCAGCGTCGGGTGGACTTGCATGGACAGCGACCGGGCCGGCGCGAGGATCTTCACCAGGAACGGCAGCTGCGGGCCGAACCGCTCGACCACTTCGGCGCCTAGCAGCGCGCTGGGGTCAGCGGCGATCAGTTTGTCCAGCGTGGTGTCCCGCGCCGGCACCTCGGCCGGGTCGTCGGGATGGGCGCCGAGCCAGAGCTCGGCCGCCGGCTCCCCCGTCGGCGGCACCCCCAGCAACGCCGGTATGGCGGTCGGGGAGCCCCAAGCGTAGGGACGGATCACCCCATCAAGGGCGACGATCACAGTGCCTCCAGCCAAGCGTCAAGCGGTAGCGACCGCCGGCGCCCCGATGCCGTTCGGCCCCGCAGTGGCCTCATCGACCAGCAGAACCGGGATGCCGTCTCGGATCGGGAACTCGGACTGGCAACAGGTGCACACGAGCACCTGCGCTCCGTCGCGGGTATCCAGTCTAAGTGAGGCATGGTCATCGCTTGGGCAAGCCAGGATGTCCAGCAGCTCGACGTCGATAGCCATCGCGGCCCCATCAGCCGCGGATCACGCCGAGCGCCAGGTCGCGCAGCGCGCCCATCGACGCGGCGTCGGGGCCTTCGACGTTCAGTCGCAGCAACGGCTCGGTGTTGGACGGGCGCACATTGAACCAGCTGCCATCCGGGAATTCCATGGTGAGCCCGTCGAGCTCGTCCATGCCGCTCGCGCGCGGGCCCAGTTCGGCGCGCACCGCCGCCATCCGCCCGTCCTGGTCGGTCACCGTCGAGTTGATCTCTCCGGAGGCGGCGTAGCGAACGAACGCGGCGGTGAGCTGGGCGAGGGTCTCCGGCTGCCCGCCGAGCGCCGCGAGCACGTGCATCGCGGCCAGCATCCCGGTGTCGGCCCGCCAGAAGTCACGGAAGTAGTAGTGCGCCGAGTGCTCGCCGCCGAACACCGCGTCGGTGCGCGCCATCTCCGCCTTGATGAAGGAGTGGCCGACCCGGGTGCGCACCGGAACGCCGCCATGCTCGCGCACGATCTCCGGAACGGCGTGCGAAGTGATCAGGTTGTAGATGATCGTCGCCCCGGGGTGTTTGGCCAGCTCGCGGGTCGCCACCAGCGCGGTGATCGCGCTGGGCGCGACCGGCGCGCCGTCCGCGTCGACCACGAAGCACCGATCGGCGTCGCCGTCGAAGGCCAGCCCGAGATCCGCGCCGACCTCGACCACCTTGCGCCGCAGGTCAACGATGTTCGCCGGCTCCAGCGGGTTGGCCTCGTGGTTGGGGAAACTGCCGTCGAGCTCGAAGTACATCGGCACGATGGTCAGCGGCAGCGGCGCCAGCACGGCGTCGCCGAGCACCGCCGGCACGGTGTGCCCGCCCATCCCGTTGCCGGCGTCCACCACCACGCGCAGCGGGCGGATGCCGGACAGATCGACCAGGCCCCGCAGATGCCGCGCGTAGTCGGTCAGCAGGTCGGTCGGCTCAACGCGCGGCTCGGCAGGCGGCAACCCTTCCTCGAGGTGCGCCTGGGCGCGGTCGCGGATGTCGGCCAGGCCACTGTCCTGGCCGATCGGCACCGCCCCGGCGCGGCACATCTTGATGCCGTTGTAGCGGGCCGGGTTGTGGCTGGCGGTGAACATCGCGCCCGGCAAGTTCAGCTGGCCGCAGGCGAAATAGAGCATGTCGGTGGACGCCAGCCCGGCGTCCACCACGGTGGCGCCGCGCGTGGCGGCGCCGGACGCGAACGCTCGGGCCAGGCCCGGCCCGGACTCGCGCATGTCGTGCGCGGTCACCAGCCGGCTGGCGCCGGTGACCTCGACGAACGCGGCTCCCACCGCGCGCGCGACATCCTCGTTCAGCTGGTCTGGGACGACGCCTCGCACGTCGTAGGCCTTCACGATGGCGCTGAGCTCGATCCGCGGTGCTGTCACACCCCTGAGCCTACCGGCGCGGCCCGCGTCACCTGGTCAGTCCGGCGGCGGGACCACGCGCAGGTGGCCGCGCCGACCGGTGGCGGGTCCCCGACCCGGGCGGTTCGACGCCTCCTTGGGGCCGGGTTCGACGCGCGCCGCCTCGCGCACCGCGTCCGCCAACGCCTCAAGATCATCTGGCTGTGGGACGGGCGCCGGGAACTCCCCCTCATGGCGCACCACCTCCCAACCCAGCGGCACGGTCAGGCGCAGCGCGTGCGGTTCGCACAGGTCATAGGAATGCGGCTCGGCGAAGCTCGCCAGCGGCCCCACCACCGCCGTCGAGTCCGAGTAGACGTAGGTCAGCGTGGCCACCGCCACGCGGGCGCAACCGGTGCGGCTGCAGGTGCGCACCAGACGCGCGCTCATCGCGCGGCCTGCGGCTCGAGTCGATCGCGCCCGCCCGGCGCGCACGCGATCGTCACGTGGTTATGTCGCGCGGTTGCCGACAAATCACGGTCACCGCGACCGGTCCGGTGACGTGCGCTCACGTGCCGAGACGATATCGCGCGACGCGACGCAGTGGGGGACGCCCGCCGGACGCGTCCGCTTCGTGTCGCCGTCCCGTGCGCGCCCGTTGGTTGCCAACCGCGGCGGACCCGGGATTGTGGCGCGCGGGACGCGGACCCGACGCGGCAGCCGGCGCACGGGGGCGTTGCGTACTGTTCGCGGCATGCAGCGCGACCACCGCCCGTCGATGGCCGAGAGCGCCGGGCGCCCGATTCGCCGTGATCGCCACGGGCGCGGGCTGCGCGGGCCGCTCGCGCCGCCGGAGGTGCCGCTGACGCGCACCGCCGCGCAGCGCTTCGACGATCTGGTGCGCGACGGGATCGAGGAGCTGGAGGAGCGTTGGGCGGCCGACCTCGCGCGCGTCGAGTTCGCGGTGGAGGATGTCCCGCCGGAGCCCGACGACGCGTCGGGCTTCGACCCGGACGTGGTCGCCGACCGGGGGGTGCCGCTGGGCCGGTTGCACCGCGCGGGGGCGGCCGACGAGGACCGGGTGGTCATGGTCGTCTATCGGCGACCGGTGCAGGCCCGGGCGAGCGATCGGGCGAGCCAGGCGGAGCTGGTCTTCGAGGTGCTGGC
>WQZC01000068.1 GCA_009780925.1 Actinomycetes bacterium
GTGTTCGGTGTAGGGAAACGGATGGGCGAGGTGGGTGGCTTGTATGGCCTTGCCGGATGGACCGGGGCGCGAGCCGGGCGTTGCGGCCGGCCCGTAGGTTGTACGTTGTGGTGCCTGGAACAGCCCGGTTGCGGCCGGTGAGGCGCGCGCACGCTTACCGCGCGACATAGGGGGGATGGATTCGCATGACCGACTCGTTCTGCGCCGAGTGCGGCACACGACTGACGCTGGATGCGGCCGTTTGTGGTTCTTGTGGTCGCGCCGTGCCTGACGCCGGAGTCGGCGACGTGGTTCCGGCGGTGCCGGAGCCAGCGGCTTCCGCCCCCGCGGCGCCGGCCGCAGAGGAGCCCGCACCCGCTGCGGCGGAAGCGGTGGCGCCCGCTGGGTTTCCGACCGGCGCGGTGTTCAACGGCTACCGCTTCAATGGCGTCGAATGGCTGCCAGTGGAGCCAGCCCCGGCGTCGGCCAGCGCGGTCCCAACCACCGCGCCACCGATAGCGGAGGCTCCTGGCACCATGGCTGCGGAGGTGATCTCGCCGGCATGGCCGCCCGCGGGCGCATCCGGTCCGTGGGTCCCGCCGGCGCCGAGCCACGCGCTCGGTGGGCAGGGTCCGGTGGCGGTGGACCGAGCCCTCGCGGTTGTGGTCCACCGGACGACGCGGATCGGCGCTTGGGACTGGTGGGGGCCGGCGCGGGTGGCCGGCTCGATCTTGGGCGTCTCCGGTGTGCTGGCTGTCGTCCTCGGCCTGGCGATGCGCCCCACGGTGGCGGGCGGCGGCTTCGGGAGCCGAACGACGATCGTCTATCTCGAATGGCTCTGGGCGTCGGCGTTCGGCACCGACCTAGCCTTCCATGTCAGCTTTGATGGGGACAGCTCGTTGATTCCGAATGGGGCCAACGTGTCGTATGGGTTCGGCCTTTTCCCGCTGGCGATCACCATCGCCGCGCTGGCGGTCGGCGTCTTCGTGTTCCGGCGGGTCAGCGCCGCGTACACCAGCGGCCGCGATCTGGTGCTGTTCTCGCTGCGGACCGCGCTGATCACCGCCACGCCTATTCTGATCTTGTCTTGGCTGGTGTACAACGACGCGAGCGGCTTGTTGGGCGCGCTCAACGCGGACAGCGGGGTGACCGGCGATCTGTTGGGCGGCATCGATCCGACATTGTCCGGCGTCGTCCACGCGCGGGTCGGCACCACCTCGCTGGGGGCGTTCTTGGCAGCGGTCGCCATCGTCTTCGCCGTGCTATCGCTTTCCATCGTCACCCGGGACGGAATCCTCACCGGGCCATGGGCCACCTTGCGGGAATGGATGATCGGGCCGGTCACCGGCATCGGGGCGCTCGCGGTGGTCCTGGTGCCCGCCGGATGGATCGCGGCGGTTGTGGTCAAACTGTCCGGGATAACCGGAGTGGGTCCGCTAAACGCTCATCAGTGGCTCAATATCATCGCGCTCGGGATCATCTATGGCGGAAACATTGGCCTGTGGGCGGCTTCTTTGGGCTCGCTTTCGAGCTTCGGTGTCACCGCTTCCGCCGGAGGATCTGGCAGCTCCACCAGCAGAGGCGTCGGCTGGATAGCGGGGAATGTCTCCGGTGGCGCGTGGATCGCGCTTGGCATCGCTCCCGCCGCGCTCGCGCTCACCGCGTGGTGGATCGCGCGCGGCGCGCGGCACCGCCCCGGCGCGCAACGGCTCCGCCTTGTCACCTGGGCGGTGTCGCTGTTGGTCGGGGTGCCTTTCCTGGCGTACCTCTCGTCGATCCACCTGGGCATGGCGGTTGGCGCGAGCGGGATGAACGCCTCGATGGGCATGTCGGCGGGACCGAGCAGGTGGTCCAGCGCGTTCTTGGTCTGCCTTTACGCGATGATCATCGCGGTGCTGGTCGGCGCGTTCAGCGGCGCGTTCCGCGGTGAGTGGTTCCACGCGGCGAAAGGGAGGTACGCGCTGGCCACGCCGGGCGGCGCGGAGCCTTACTATCCCGCGTCGGCGAGCGCGGCGCCATATAGCTACCAGGTTGGCGACGTGGTGAATGGGCATCGTTTCGATGGCGCGCAGTGGGTGCCGTTGGACCCCGAGGCATCGGCGGCTCCGGCCGTTTACCAGGTTGGCGATGTGGTGAATGGGCATCGTTTCGATGGCGCGCAGTGGGTGCCGTTGGACCCGTGACAGACCCCGGCTTTGGTCATCCGCAGGGGTCATCCGCAGCGAACGGCCGAGCTGGGTCAGAGCACGTCGTAGCCTATGGTCTCGGCGGCGGCCACTATCCATCCTCGGGTGCCGGGATCGGCCAGCGGCCGGCTGAACAGCGGCCGGTCCGGGAACGTCGTCGCCGCGTGGGCGAACAACGTCACCTCGGGCCGTCCGGTCATCGCCGAGACATGCCACAGCCCGTCCAGGTCGTCCCAAGCTGAGTGGATGGCCCGCGCCCAGGCCCGGCAGACCCGATGCGGACCGGTGTTGATCGCGTGCGACGCGCCGTTGCGGATCGGCCAATCGCCGGTCAGGTCGAGCAGTTGGAGCGACCGCGTGGGGCGCCACGCGGTCAAATATGGCGCGGCGCGCGTGGTGTTGATGACTCGGCGGTCCTGGAACACCTCGGCCAGGCAAGTGGGCAGGTCCAGCGCGGTGTAGGCGACGCCGCTGGCCTGGAAGCGGGGCGGCGGGCATTGCGGGTCGAACCTCGCCTCGGACGGGCCCCAGAACCGCAACTGGTTCCACGCGACCACATGCGCGCCGACGGTGCGGTGCACGCGCCAGAGCACCGTGTGCCCAGCCAACGCGACGGTGTCGTCGAGTTGCCGCCGGAGCCGCTCCGGCGGCGGCGGAAGCTTCACCACCGGTCGAGATCGGCGGCCAATGCGGCGACCGCGCTCGGCTCACCACCGGCGAGCAGCCACTCGCGGGGGCTGGTCATGTCGCCGCCCGTTCGCAGCCCGTCCTGCGGGGTGGTCATGAACCCCTCGATCTCGCGTGGATGCAGCGCTGCGGGCAACGCTGCCAGGACCGAGCTCAGGCCGGGCAGCGGGCGCAGCTCGCCGTCGAACTGCCAATCCGGAAGGCGCAGGTTCCGTCCGACTCGGAACCCGTACAGCAGGCCGTTGCGCACCCGGTGGCGGACCCGCGAGCCGTCGACCCGCCACGCGAGCGCCAGCTCGGCGGCCGTGCGCGAGCGGCGAAACAGGTCGAACTCAACTCGCGCGCGAGCCATCGTCGCGGCTGCCGGGTCGGTCGCGGAGTCGGCGGCGAGCGGGGCGACCCCGCTGTGTTCGGTGAGGAATCGGTGCTCAGCGTCGGTCAGCCGGCTCGCGTTGGCGCGCGGCTCAGCGGTCAGCGCCGCGCGCAACGCGGTCACGAACTCTGACTCGCTGCCGGTCACTTCGAACTCCTCAAGCAGCGTCGCGAGCGTGGCGGTCATGGGCGCACCTCCTAACGCACAGTTTAGGGCATCGTCAGCGTTAGTGCGGGGCGTGTCTCACGCGTGCTCGCGCAGGGGCAGATGCGCGCCGAGGATCGCGAATGGGCGGCCGTCGCCGGGAAAGAAGTAGTGCCGGGCCAGATCGACGAAGCCCACCGACCGGTAGAGGCGGAAGGCTTTGGTGTCCGCGTCCGGAGTGGACAGCAGGATCGACCGATTCCCCACACCGGCGGCCAGCGAGGTCAGCAGCCGCCGGCCGATGCCGGCGCTTTGGCACTCGGGCAGCACATGTATCTCGGACAGCTCGAACGAATCGGTGAGCCACTCGCGCGCGTGGTCCGGCGGGATCGCCCGCCGCACCGAGTCGTGCCACCACTGGCCGCGCGCGGTGGTGTAGCCGTAGCCGAAACCGACCAGCGCGCCGTCCGCGCGCACCGCCGCGCGGCAGGCGAAACCGCGGTAACCGGTGTGCTGACGCGCGCTGATCGCCCGCTGCGCGCCGGTCTGGCGCGGATACCTCATGGCGAGCGCGTAAATGTCCATCGCCTCGACCAGCCGCATCGTCAGCTGCCGGCCGGTCCATTCCTCGACGACGATGGCGGCGGTCTCGGCCGACGGGTTCTGTCCCGGGGCGAGTCGTGACCCGGGCGGGTCGCCGAGCCGGCCGCTGGTCATCTGCACAGCGTAGGCGCGCGGGAACGTCGACGGCCGCGCAGGCATGCGGGTTCGGCCACAGGCCGCCGAGCCGCTGGAAGTCGGCGCGAAAACGTGTTAGTCTCGAACAACAGTTCGAAACGGAGGTGGGAGTGATGACGAGTCCACCGGTGCGGCGGGACGCCCAGGCGTTGCTCGACCAAGCGCGCGCGGTGCTGGCGGAGGCGTCCGCCGCAGGGGGAGCGGAACGTTTCCGGCTGGCCCATTTGGCCGCGCTGCGAACCTCGGCGGCGGTGTTCGCCGAGCGGGCGCGGCCGGCGGCGCGGCGGAGGAAGCTGTGCAGCGCCTGGGCCTTGATCGAGCGGTTGGCGCCCGAGTACGCCGAGTGGGCGGCCTACTTCGCGGCCGCGGCCGGCAAGCGGGCGGCGGTGGAGGCCGGCGCGTTCGGCGCGGTGAGCGCGCGTGAGGCCGACGATCAGCTTCGCGCGGCACAGCAGTTCTTGGCGCTGGTGGAGCGTGGGCAGTGCCGTCAGTTGGCCGCCTGGGCGGTCTAGGGTCTGCGATGTGGCGATCGAAGGCAACACGACGCGGCGGGAGGCCGGTCCGGTGCGCGTGACCGTGCCGCCCGGTGGCTCATGGTGGAGCGAGCCGGGGGATGACCCGCCGGGAACCCGTGGGCGGCATCGGCTGGTGTGGCGACTGGTCACCGAGACGCTGCGGGCCATGACGCCGGCTGGGCGTCGTCCGCTTGTGCTCGACTGCGGGGGCGGCAGCGGCAGCTACGCGGTGCCGCTGGCGCGAGCCGGGGCGGAGGTGACGTTGATCGACATAAGCGCCGACGCGCTGGCCACTCTGCGGCGAAGGGCGGCGGAGGCTGGGGTCGCGGACCGGGTGCGCGCGGTGCAAGGCGACGTCGAGGCGCTCACCGAGTTCGTGCCGACGGGCGCGTTCGACCTCGCGCTGCTGCACGGGGTGCTTGACGTCGTCGACGACCCGGGTCTGGCGCTGCGCCAGGTGGCGGCGGCGCTGCGTCCGGATGGCCGGGTCAGCGTGCTGGTCGCCAATCCGGTGGCGAGCGTGCTCACCAGGGCGTTCGCCGGCGACGCGCGCGCGGCGCGAGACGAATTGCGCGCCCTGCTGGCCGGGGGACCGTCCCAGCCGGGCGGTGATCTCGCCAGGTTGGGCGACGGATGCCTGGGGCCGGCCGTCCTCGACCCGCTGTTCGGCGCGGCGGGCCTGGCGATCGAGCGGTTCCATGGCGTCGGCGGGTTCACTGAGTTGGTGCCCGGGGCACAGCTGGACGCCCAGCCCGACGCCCTGGCGGCGCTGGAGGAGTTGGAGGCGCTGGCGGCCGGGGTGTCCCCGTTCCGGGAGATCGCCCCCTGGCTGCACGTGCTGGCCACCCGCGCCCGAGCCGGCTGATCGGCGGCGGAGCGCGCGGTGGCCGATCGGTGGCCGGTGACGGGCGGAGGCGATCATGGGACGTAGCGCCGATGTGCCCCGGGTCAGCGGGCGCACCGACGGAGACGATCACGGCTGCCACATCCTGCACGTGGACATGGACGCGTTCTTCGCCAGCGTCGAGGTGCGCCGCCACCCCGAACTCGCCGGCAAGCCGGTCATCGTCGGCGGGATGACCCGCGGCGTCGTCGCCGCCGCGAGCTACGAGGCGCGCCGCTACGGGGTGCACAGCGCGATGCCGATGGGCCAGGCGCTGCGACTGTGCCCCACCGCAGTCGTCGTCCACCCGCACCGAACGGCGTACTCGGAGGCCTCCCGACAGGTCATGGCGATCTTCGCCGATGTCACTCCGTTGGTCGAGCCCATCTCGTTGGACGAGGCGTTCTTGGATGTCGCCGGCGCGCGCCGTGTGCTGGGGCGCCCGGCGGTCATCGCCACCACCATCCGCGAGCGGGTCGCCGCCGAGCTCGGGCTGACCTGCTCGGTAGGGGTGGCCGGCACCAAGTTCGTCGCCAAGCTCGCCTCCGCCCGGTGCAAACCGGACGGCCTGCTCGTGGTCCCGGTGGCGCGCACGCTGGAGTTCCTGCACCCGCTGCCGGTCACGGTCGTCTGGGGGGTGGGCGCGCGCACCGGCGACGCGCTGCACCGGCTCGGGGTGCGCACCGTGGGCGACCTCGCGCGCACCCCGCGCGAGACACTGCGCCGCGCCGTCGGCCCGGCGCTCGCCGAGCATCTGACGGCGTTGGCGGCCGGGCGCGACCCCCGTCAGGTGCACCCGGACGTGATCGAGAAATCGGTGAGCGCGGACCGGACCATGGCCGTCGACCTGACTGAGGCCGGCCAAGTGCGCCAGGAGCTGCTACGGCTCTCCGACGAGGTGGCGACCCGGGTGCGCGCCCATGGCTGGTCCGCGCACACCGTCGGCATCAAGATCCGGTTCGCTGATTTCCGCACCGTGACCCGGGTCCGCACCCTGCCGGGCTGGGTGGACTCGACCGCCGCGATCTACGCCACCGCCGCCGAGCTGTACGCCGAGTTGGGGCTCGACCGACCGAGGATCAGGCTGGTCGGGGTGCGCTGCGAGAACCTCCGACCCGCCGGCAGCGCGCCCGAGCAGCTGAGCCTGGACTGGCTGAGCCGGGCCGACGCGGCCGACTCCGAAGGCGCGGACATTGGGCACGCTCGCGCCCTGGACCGAGCGACCGACGCGGTGCGCGCCCGGTTCGGAGCCACTGGTGTCCGCCCGGCGACGCTGCTTGACCCCGGCGGCCGGCGCAACCGGTCGGCGGACACAATCGCCTCCGGACACAGGTCCCAGGCGGGCACTGCGCCCGGCACCGGAACCGATCGCCGCCCCACCCCAGGGGAGAACGGGGAGTCGGACGCGAGCCGCCCGCCGCGCCCTTGAGTTGGTCGGGGCGTGACCCGGCTCGTATGCTCGACACATGCGGGTTCCCAATACCGGAAACCGTCACCGGACAATCTCCGTCGATCCGAGCGGGTCGACCGGCGGCCAAGGCGAAGGAGGGCCACGTGGCGCTCTCCGAACATGAGCAGCAAGTGCTCGATCAAATCGAGCAGGCGCTGTACGCCGAAGACCCCAAGTTCGTCGCCGCGGTCCAATCGGTGCGACGTCCGCCCAGCCCCGGGCACCGGTGGGTGTTGCTGTCCGTCCTCGGGGTCCTCGTCGGGCTGCTGATCGTCATGGTCGGCCTGGTGCTGAAACTGATCCCACTGGGCGTGGTCGGTTTCGTGCTGATGGTCACCGCGTGCGCGTACGCGACCGCGTCGATCCGCCGGCGGGTGGTGGGGCCGCCGAGCCCAGGCGTCGGCCCGGTTCGGGCGAGCAAGTCGCGTCGCGGCGGTGGCATCCGCGCCCGAATGGAACAGCGGCTGCGTCGGCGCTTCGACCAGAGCTGAAAACGCCGACCACGGCCGAGCGCTCCGGCCCGAGCCGGGTCAGCTCCGGCCCGAGCCGAGTCAGCTCCGGCGGAGACGTCGGCGACGGCTTGGCGAGCGCAGCGATGCGGGAAGCAGGCGCGCGCGGGAACGGGTGAGGCGGGGGCGGCGGTCCCGCAGCGCCTTCTCGACCTGCCGCAGGTTGGATATCAAGGCCGCTGCGGGAGTGGTCTCGCCGGCCGGTGCGTAGCGCGCGCGCTCCACGGCGGAGGCGAGCGCGGCCAGCGATTCGCGCGCCGCGCCGGTCACCGTGCGCCCGCCGAGCCAGGACAGCACCTGTCTGGGCGTGCGCGCCGCCGACCAGGGATACCCCAAATCGGTCGCGGTCGCGCGCAGCTCGGTCCACACCGAGTCGGGGCCGGCAGCGGGGCCGGCCAGGCGGGCGCGCCGCCGGCCCAAGCGCACGGCCGCTGGGATCAGCGCCAGCGCCACCAGCGCCGCCACTCCGCCGGCGACGCTGGCGACCAGCCACGCCGGCCAAGACAGCCCGCCCCCGGCGCTGGCCCGCTCGGCCGGTGGCGCGGACGGCGCCGCCGGCGCGGAGGCGGATCTGCTCGGCTGCGCCGCGCCACCGTGCTGGGCGTCGTTGGAGGGCGGCGCGGCGGTGGAGGCGCCGCCAGCGGGCGCCCACGGCAGGCCGACGGAGCGCCCCGCGTCCGCGCCTGACAGCGGGGTGGGATCGAACGGCACCCAGCCAATGGGCGGGAGGAACGCCTCCACCCAGGCGTGCGCGTCGCGAGTGGTGACGACGAACTGGCCGTTGCCGTCGAGCGGGCCATGGGTGTAGCCCAGCACCACCCGGGCGGGCACCCCGGCCAGGCGGAGCAGCACCGCCATCGCCGCGGCGTACTGCTGGCAGTAGCCGGCCTTGTTCTTCAGGAAGTTGACCAGGTCGCTGGTCGAATCGCCGCCTTTGGTCTTCAAGCTGTAAACGAACCCGTTGGCCGGATCGGTGAAGTAGTTGGAGACGGCCAACGCCTTGAGATAGGGCGACGATGTTCCCCCGGTGAGCTGCGCGGCGAGATCCCGCGCCATGGTCGGGGTGTCCTGCGGCAGGTCCAGGAATTGGGGCAGGTCAGGCTCCGCCGCGCCGGAGGTCAAATCGTCGGCCGTCGGGAACGGCGCTTGCACATTCTCGGTGTAGCTCTGCCCGCTGCGCAATCCCTCGGACACGACCAGCGCGTTCTTCGGGCTCCAGCCCTGCGCGGTGATGGCGCCATCGACCCAGATCGGCAAGGCGAACACAGGCACATTGCCCGCCAACTGGTGCACCACGTCGATGGTCGCGGTGAAGGAGTAGGTGGTTCCCCCGTCAGTCGACGGCACGGTCCGGAAGGCGGTGCGATACAGCCGTTCCAGCCGGCCGTCGCTCGACGCGTGCCAACCGCTGCCGTCGAAGGTGTCCAGCACCTCGGTGCGCAGGTAGAACGGCTCGTAGTGGTCGCGTTTGAGCTGCGCCAGCTGGCTCGCGGCAACCCGCACGCGCAGCAGGTCGACCGGATCGGAGAGGGTCAGATCACCCTTCAACGCGGCGAACGGGTCGAGCGCCAGCGCCCCGCCCGAGCCAGTCCCGTCGGCCACGTCATGGTGCAGCGCGTCCGACAGCAGATTGCCGCCGCGCACCGGCACCACCACCGGCACGGCCAGCGCGAGCACCACTGCGGCGATGCCGATCCGCCGGCCGGACAACGGGGCGACCGCATTTCGCCGGGCCGGGGAGCGCAGCAACACCCGTCCCCACCGGGACAACTCATCGGCCTTGTCGGCGGCCAGCAGCAGCAGGAACCCGCCGGCCGCGGCGGCGAACCACCACAGCGCGACCGCGTGCCGCGGCACCGCGCCGGCCAGCGTGAAGATGAGCAGGAATGGCAGCCCGGTCAGCGCCGGGCGCCGAGCGATGACCCCGAGCAGGTCGACGGCTAAGGCCAGCAGCGCCAGTTGGGCGCTGAGCACCATGCGGATCGCCGCCGTGGAAGCCAGCGGGGCGCTGGCGTCTTGAATGGTCTGGCGGACCTGATCGGTCAGCGCGGCGGCGTCCGACCAGGCCCCGGCGAACGGCGCCACGCCGCCGACCGCGTGGTCGGGCACGTAGCGCGCGGTCAGGAAGCCGAGCGCCAGCACAATGCCGGGCAACAGGTGAACGATCTGCGGTGAGTAGCGAAGACGCAGCGCGACCGCGGGAAGGATGGTCAACGCCAGCACCGCCCAGGCGTCGAGCAGCCACGTCCAATCGGTGAAGATCTGACGCAACGGCAGGATTGCCAGGCACGTCGCGACCAGTGCCGCGAGGGTGCGCCGCGCGCCTGAGCGCGCCGCCGCGCGCTCGACGGGCGCTCGGAGCCGAGTCCGATCGGCGGGCCCGTCGGCGGGCCCGGCGCGAGTCATGCCGGCCATCGCATCGGGGTGGCCGGCTGGGCGAGCAGGCGGTGCCAGGCGGTGGCGAGGGTGTCGTCATGGCGCACCACCGCCACCCGCCAGCCGCCCGCCGCCAGCGCCTTGGCCGCCGCCCGCGTCTGCTCCGTCATCGGCGGTTGGGTCGGGATCGGCGGTTGGGCGGTGATCGACGACTGGGCGGGGAGTGGTGGTGGGCCGGCCACCGGTGGGCTCGGCTGGGCCAATGGCGCGCCGGTGCGATCGGCGCGACCCGGGCCCGCGTCCGGCGGCCCGGTGGGCGGGTCGGCGGGTGGCTCGGTCGGTGGCTCCGCGACCCAACCCGGGGTGTCGAGCAGCAGCGCGAACGCGGACCGCGCGCCGTCACGGGCGCCGGCCCGGGCGACGGCGCGCGCCTCGTCCTCGTCCAGCGCGCCGAACACGCCGAGCACGGTCCCGTCCCGGCTCGCCTCCCGCAACGGCGCGATCAGCTCGGGCAGCGCCAGCGCGCCGCTGGGTCGCGCCTCGGCCAGGAAGTCGATCAGCGAAAGCGCGGTCGGGAACCGGCGCCGGCTGGTCCCACCGGCGATCAGGCTCACCTCACGGCCGGACTCGAAGAGCTGCGCGCCGATGCTGGCCGCCGCGCTGATCGCCCACTCGGCGCTGGCCAACCGGCGCTCGTCCCACGGCGCGCTGTCCGCCGGCGCGGGGGCTGGGACCGCGTCGGCCGACCGATGGGCCGTCGCGCGCAGGTCCAGCAGCAGCGTCGTGTGTCCCTGCCAGGGGCGCTCCTCGTGGCGGACCATCAGCGTGCCGGTGCGCGCGCTGGAGCGCCAGTGGATCTTGCGCAGATCGTCGCCGTGCCGGTACTCGCGCGTGGACGCGTCGTCCGCGCCGTGGCTGCCGATCCAGTGGCTGGCGGCGTCGTCCCCGGCGTCCAGAGAGAACGGCAGCCGCTCGTCGGGCAGCGGGTCGATCCGCGGCGTGACGACCAGCGTCGAGGTCGCGGTGAACGACCGGCTGGTGTCGATCAGCCCGAACGGGTCGGTCAGCCGAACCTGCAGCGGGCCGGCGCGGTAGCGGCCGCGGTTGCGCGCGGTCAGGTGGTAGGCCACGGCGCGCGATTCGCGACCGGACAGCCCGGACAGCGCGAACCGGGCGCGCCCGGCCAGCTGCGGTGGCACCGGGTCCTCAAGCATCAGCGCGCCGCTGGGCAGCGCGGACCGGTTGGTGATAGTCAGCGTCATGGCCAGGTCGCCGCCGACCGGGGCCCGCGCCGGATCGGCGTCGCGACGGCTGGCGATCGTCACCTGAGCGCGGTTGACCACAATCGCGGCGAGCACTGGAACGGCTGCCATGAGGCATCCGGCGCGCACCAAGTCGACCTCACCGAAGATCATCCCGCAGGCCACGGCGGTGGCCCCACCGGCGAGCAGGCAGTGCGCTCTGGTGGTGAGGCCAACCCGCCGGCGCATCGCTCAGCGCCTTCCCGCTCCCAGCCCGTCGGCTGTCGGAATGGGCACCAAGCCGAGGATCCTGCCGAGCACGTCGGTCGGGGCCCGAACCGGGAACTGCGCTTCGGGGGTGAGCAGCAGCCGGTGGGCGAGCACCGGTCCGGCGAGCGCTTGCAGGTCGTCCGGGATGACGAAGCTGCGCCCCGCGAGCGCCGCCCAGGCTTTGGCGGTGCGCAGCAGCTGCAGCGTCGCGCGCGGCGAGGCCCCCAGGCGGATGTCGGGGGAGCGGCGCGTCGCCTCGGCCAGGTCCACGGCGTACGCCTTGACCGCGTCGGCCACGTAGACGGCGCGCACCGCCGCGATCAGCGAGCGCACCTCGGCGGCGTCGGAGACGGCGGGCAACGTGTCGAGCGGATCCAGCGCCGCGTGCTCGCTGAGCATCGCGATCTCCGCCATGCGATCGGGATAGCCCATGGAGATGCGCGCGGTGAACCGGTCCCGTTGCGCCTCCGGCAGCGGGTAGGTGCCCTCCATGTCGATCGGGTTCTGCGTGGCCAGCACCAGGAACGGCGCTTCCAGCCGGTAGGTGGCCCCGTCCACCGTGACCTGTTGCTCCTCCATACACTCCAGCAGCGCGGACTGCGTCTTGGGA
>WQZC01000069.1 GCA_009780925.1 Actinomycetes bacterium
CCGGCCATCACCGACCCGCCGGCGCCCGCGCCGATCCCGGACGGCCCGGTCGCGCTCGAGCTGGACCACGTCCGGTTCGGCTACAGCCGCGCCCACCCGGTGCTCGACGACGTCAGCCTGCGCGTCGAGCCGGGTGAGACGCTGGCCGTGGTGGGCGGCTCCGGCTCGGGCAAGTCCACCATCGCGCTGCTCGCCCCCCGGTTCTACGACGTCCAGGCCGGCGCGGTGCGGGTCGGCGGGGTGGATGTGCGGGACGCCGCGCTGGCCGACCTGCGCTCCCGGATGGGCGTGGTGTTCGAGGACAGCTTCCTGTTCTCCGACACCATCGCGGCGAACATCGCCTTCGGCCGACCGGACGCCTCCGCCGAGCAGATCCGCGCCGCCGCGCGCGCCGCCGAGGCGGACCGGTTCATCGCCGAGCTGCCCGACGGCTACGAGACCGTGGTCGGCGAGCGCGGCATGACCCTGTCCGGCGGGCAGCGCCAACGCATCGCGCTGGCCCGGGCGCTGCTGATCGACCCGTGGCTGCTGCTGCTCGACGACGCCACCTCCGCCGTGGACTCGCGGGTCGAGGCGGAGATCAACGCGACGCTGCGGCGGGTGATGCGCGGGCGCACCACCCTGCTCATCGCGCACCGCCGGTCCAGCCTGGAGCTGGCCGACCGGATCGCCGTGCTCGACGCCGGGCGCGTGGTGGACGTCGGCGGCTATGCCGAGCTGATGGCGCGCAGCGCGCAGTTCCGCCGTTTGCTCGCCGGGTCGGGCGATGACGCCGAGGGCGCCGGCGCCAGCTCGCCCCTGGGCGGGCTCGGCGCGGACCATCGGCCCGATCCGGGGACCGGCGCCGAGTCCGCCGGCGCCAGCTCGCCCCTGGCCGGGCTCGGCGCGAACCATCGGCCCGATCCGGGGACCGGCGCCAAGGGGACCGGCGCCAAGGGCACCGGCGCCTGCGGCCCGCCTGCCGCCGAAGCGGCTGACGCGACCGGCGTCACGGCCAGCGCGTGGCCCCCGGACGCGCCGCGCGAGCCAGCGCACGGGAGCTTCGGGCGGACGGCGGCGACTCCCGCGCTGCTGGCCCGGGTCGCCGCACTGCCCCCGGCCCAAGACGAGCCCGACGTGGCCGACGCGATCGCTCGCGCCCCGGACCCGAGCTTCGGGCTGCGCCGGCTGCTGCGTCCGGTGCGCGCGGTGCTCACCGTCGGGCTGGTGCTGGTCGGCGTCGACGCGGTCGCCCAGCTGGTGGTGCCGGCGCTGATCCGCACCGGCATCGACCGGGGCGTGACCGGCCGCTCACTGCGCATCCTGGTGGCGCTGTCACTCATCGCGCTGATCGTGCTGCTCGCCGACTGGGCGATCCAGCACACCGGCCTGCGGGTGACCGGCCGCACCGGCGAGCGGCTGCTCTACACGCTGCGGGTCAAGACCTTCGCCCACCTACAACGGCTCGGGTTGGACTACTACGAGCGCGAGCTGGCCGGACGGATCATCACCCGGATGACCACCGACGTGGACGCGCTGTCCAACTTCCTGCAGACCGGCTTGGCCACCATGCTGGTCAGCCTGCTCACCCTGTTCGGGGTGCTGGTCGCGCTGATACTGCTGGACGCGGGTCTGTCGCTGGTGCTGGTGGCGATCCTGCCGGTGCTGGTGGCGGCCACCTGGCTGTTCCGGCACGTGTCGGTGCCGAACTACCAACTCGCGCGGGACCGGATCAGCCTGGTGAACGCCCAGTTCCAGGAGAACGTCGCCGGGGTGCGGGTGACCCAGGCGATGGGTCGCGAGGGGCACAACGCCGAGCAGTTCGCCCGCTCCGCGATGGCGTACCGCAACACCCGCATGCGCTCGCAGATCTACATCTCGGTGTACTTCCCGTTCGTGCAGTTCCTGGCCGATCTCGCGGCGGCGCTGGTGCTCGCGATCGGCGCGACGCGGTTGCGCGACGGCACGCTGACCGCCGGATCGCTGATCGCCTATTTCCTGTATTTGGACTCGTTCTTCTCCCCGGTGCAGCAGTTGTCGCAGGTCTTCGACGGCTACCAGCAGTCAGCGGTCGGGTTATCCCGGCTGCGCGAGTTGCTGCGCACCCCGACCACCACCCCGCCGCCAGCGGCCCCGGTGGACCCGGGACGGCGGCTGCGCGGCGAGATCGACTTGCGCGCGATCCGATTCGCCTACTCCGGCGCGGCCAGCGAGGCCATCGCCGGGCTGGACCTGCGCGTCGCGCCGGGGGAGACCATTGCGCTGGTGGGTGAGACGGGCGCCGGCAAATCGACGGTGGTCAAGCTGATCGCCCGCTTCTACGACCCGACCAGCGGCGGAGTGCTCGTGGACGGCCGCGACCTGCGCCGCTTCGACCTGCCCGCCTACCGGCACCGGCTCGGCGTCGTCCCGCAGGAGGCGTACCTGTCCCCCGGCACGGTCCGCGACGCCATCGCCTATGGCCAACCGGACGCCTCCGACGCCCAGGTGGAGGCGGCGGCCCGGTCGGTCAGCGCGCACGACATGATCGCCGGGCTGCCGCTGGGCTACCTGCGCCAAGTCGGCGAGCGCGGGCGGAACCTGTCCGCCGGGCAACGCCAACTCGTCGCGCTCGCCCGCGCCGCCCTGGTGGACCCCGACATCCTGCTGCTCGACGAGGCGACCGCATCCCTGGATCTGGCCTCCGAACTCGCCGTGACACGAGCCACCGAGGCGCTCTCCCGCCGGCGCACCACCGTGGTGGTAGCGCACCGGCTCAGCACCGCCGCCCGCGCCGACCGCATCATCGTGATGGACCGCGGCCGGATCGTCGAAGCCGGCCCGCATGCCGAGCTGTTCGCCGCCGGCGGCGCGTACCGCGCGCTGTGGGACGCCTACACCGGCGCGCAGCAATCAGCCTGAGACTGGGTTGATTCCCAGTAAGGCCGGTGGCCCATCGCCGGCCTCCTATGGCCGACCGCCGGCGCCTGCCTACGCCCGGCCGACGACAGCCGACCGCTGATCATCATCTTCCCGCAGGAGCTGTGCTCGCATCACCCGCCAGGAGATATCCGATATCTCGGATTCGTCCCGTCACAAATCCCGGGGTGGCGCACGGGGACTCGCAGATGCGGCTTCCCGTCGGGCCGATCCTCCCCGGGCCGACGCTCCTTGCCCTCCCTGCCAACCCTCCCCTGGCCGACCCCCCTTGGCGGGCAACCGGACACGAACGTCGAACGTTTGACATTCGAACTGTTGTTCGATACACTTAAGAAGTGTTCGAGCCCACCGAGACCGCGCCGACGAGCGCCGAGCCCCTGCCGGGCTATGACGGGCCGGGCCAGGTGGGCGGTGGGTTGGGTTCGCCGACCGGCGGGCCGTGTCTTGAGGGCACGGGAACGCCGCTGGATGGGGTGGGGGCGGTAGCGGCGTTGCGGGTGGTGGTTGACCGGTTGACCGGTTTGGACTTGCCGCGGCTGACGGGTCTGGAGCTGCTGGATGTGGTACGGGATCTGGAGGTTCAGAAGCGGCGGCTGGCGGGCGTTGATCAGGCGTTGTTGGCCCAGCTGAGCTTGCGGCACGTGGCCGGGGAGAAGGGCTATCGCGACACCGCGTCGCTACTGGTGGACCACCTCCGGATCAACCCGGTCGAGGCGCGCCTTCGGGTCGGCGACGCCGCCGATTTCGGGCCGTCGGCGACGCTGACCGGCCAGCCCCTGCCGCCGGTGTTCCCCGAGCTGGCCGCTGAGATCGGCACTGGGGAGATCTCGATCGGGCACGCGCGCGCGATCACCAACTTCGTCGACAAACTGCCGGCGAGCGTCCCACCGGAGGTCGTCGAGACCGCTCAGGCGAATCTGATGGCGGCGGCGGCACAGACTTTCCCGGCGCAGGTCGCCCGGCTCGCCACTGGGTTGTTGGCCCGGCTGGACCAGGACGGCCCAGAGCCGCGCGAGGAGGCCGAGCAGCGCCGCCGCGGATTCACCCTGCTCACCCGCACGGACGGCTGGTCCAAGCCCGACGGGCACCTGTCGCCGTTGTTGACCGCGCAGTTCAACGCCCTGTTCGACTCACTGGGCGGGCCGAAGCCGGCCGAAGACGGGACACTGGACGACCGGTCGCCCGCAGCGCGCCGGCACGACGCCCTGATCGACGCCTGCGACCGGCTGCTGTGCTCCGGGACGCTGCCCGACGCCGGTGGCACCCCGATCACCGTGCTGGTCACCATCAACGAGACCGACCTGCGCGAACGCCTCGCCGACGCCACCAGCCGTTGCGCCGACCCCGACCCATCCACCGCGCACAACGCGTCCGCCGGCCACGGCGCGGCCAACCCCGACGCACCCCACGAGCACGGCGCGACCCACCCCGACGCGCCCCACGAGCACGGCGCGACCCACCGCAGCAGCATCGCTTCGGACTCTGCCCCCGTTACCATCGCCGACCACGACTACGCGGACCACGCGCACCACGCGGACGGGCGCGGACTCAGCGGCGACGGCGGCGACAGCTCCTCGGCCAGCCCCGCCGGAACCGAGGGCTCCACCGCTGTGCACGCCGCCCCCGAGAACAACTCCGCCGCCTGCGGCACCACGCTGGACGCCGCCACCGACGCAGCCAGTGGGCGGCGGGCGGCTCCGGAGCCACCGCGCGCGCCCTGCTAGACCTCGGCGCGAACTGGCACCGTGCTACTGGGCCGGTCGCGAACCCCTTCGACTGGACTGGGAGTGGCGAGAACGCTAGTGGCGCGAACGCGTTCGGCGCGAGCCGGGCGCACGGCTACGGCGTCACGAGCCACGGCGATCTGCTCCCCATAGCGGACGTGCTGCGCCTGGCCGCCGAGGCCGGGTTCATCCCCGTGGTGCTCGACGACGCCGGCGGAGTCGTCTCCTACGGACGCGCACAGCGCCTGGCCTCCCCTGCCATGCGCAGAGCGCTTGCAGTTCGTGACCTTGGGTGCTCGTTCCCTGGTTGCGACGCACCCCCAGAATGGACCCAAGCCCACCACGTCATCGCCTGGGAACTGGGCGGACACACCTGCCTGGCCAACCTCACCCTGTTGTGCGGCCACCATCACCGCCAACACGCCCGCCAAGGCTGGATCTGCCAAATGCGCGACGGCGTTCCCTGGTGGATTCCGCCCCGCTGGCTCGACCCCGACCGGCGACCCAGACGCAACCGCGCGCACACCCGACTGCGGCCAGCCGGCGGGAGGAACACCCCGCGAACAGCGAGCGACCTATTGCTCGCGGCCTGACCGTCACCCTGCCCGCCGGACGGGTCTGTCAACACTGCCCTCGCCGCCGGCGGCGCGTACCGCGCGCTGTGGGACGCCTGCACCGGCGCGCCGACGGCGAGCGTGAGCGCTCCGCAGAGATCGCCATCCGCTTGCTCCCAGAATGCATGAGTTCTGAGCTTGTTTGGTGTGGAGTATCGACACGACGCTGGTCGACAGCTGGCTCGACATGCTCGACGACGACTCGGCCGACCAGGTCCTCGCCGCACTGACGATCTTGCGCGATGTCGGCCCAGCACTCGGTCGCCCGTTAGTCGACGCGGTCGCCAGCTCACGACATAGAAACATGAAGCAGTTTCGGCCCGGGTCGAAAGGAAGGACCAGGGTGAGGATCGTGGGAAAGGCATTTGAGGAGCGACTGGCCTCGCTCACTCCCGAGCGGCGGGCCAACGTAGAGGCGCATCGACAGCGGATGTTGGCCGAGGTTCGCGCCTACCGGCTGCGAGAACTGCGTGAGCAGCGTCTGTTGTCCCAGAACGAGCTTGCGCAGCGCATCAATGTTTCGCAACGGAGAGTGTCCGGAATTGAAACGGGCAATATCGAAAAGACACAGGTGGAGACGCTTCGGCGATACGCCGAGGCTATCGGCGGCACCCTGCGCGTCGAGGTCGAACTCGATGGCGACCGCTTCCAGGTCGCGTGAGGGCGAGGCGCGCCACGCCGAATCGATTCGCTAACTGGCGCTGACCGCGACCACGCTCACCAGCCCGGGGCTCGCCACGTACACCCGACTGCCGTCCGGCGACACCGCCACGGCCCGGCTGTCACCAACGCTCACGGCTGCCACCTCCTTGCCCGCGCCGGTGTCAATGACACGCAGCGTGTGCTGGCGCTCATCGCCCTGGCCAGCAGGGCCACTGGCATCTTCGCTGGCGCCGTTCGCGGCTCGTCCGATGTAGAGGAACCGGCCATCCGGAGATATCGCCATGCCGGCGGGCACGCCTTCCACACCGATCACACCCGACACTTTCAGGGACTCCGTGTCGATCACGGCGACCCCCAGCTCAGTGCTGACATACAGGCGCTGTCCGTCCGGGGACATCGCCAAGTCTTGCGGCGTGCCGTCGACATGGATCAAGCCGGACACCGCGACGTTGATCAAACCCGATACCTTCAGCGACGCAGTCTCGATCACGTTGACGCCAAGGTCGGTGCTGACATAAACACACTGACCGTCCGGTGACGACACCACGGCGGTCGGGTCTCCGGTCAGACCGATCGTGTTCAGCACCGTGTTGGTGGCGAGATCGACCACCGCGAAGAAGCCGACATCACCAGGAACGTATTTCGGATCGTCACCCTCAAAGAAACCATCGATGGTCACATACAAGTATTTGCCGTCCGGGGAAATTTCCATGAAATGCGGATTCATAGAAAGACCCGGATCGGCAGCGAGAGCGATCGCTCCCACCCGCGCCCGAGACGCGGCGTCGACGATATCGATTTCAGCACCAGTGCCGGAGCCTGGTGAAGCCACGTAGATCGACCTATTCTCCGGTGACACCGCGACGTCCCCCGGGGCCGCGCCGCCAGGATCGAACGTGGCGACGACGGACAACCGATCCGCGTCGACTACCTGCACGCCCGGCCGATCGCCATTGTTGCCGCCGCCCAGGCCGTTGGAAACGTACACGTATCGGCTGTCCCGTGAAACCGCTATACCGGGTGAATACCCACCAACCGGAACCGTCGCCACGACGGCCCAGCGCTCGCCCGCCGCCTGGGCCGCGCTCGCCGGGGAACTGGCGTGGGCGCCCGACCGACCCGGCGCGCATCCGGCGAGGAGGGCAGCGAGCAATGCCAGCCACACTCCGATCACCGAACGCGGGCGCGAGGTGGCGCGGTTTCGCGAGTGAGCCATCAGCGGGCCTTCCCCTCCGTAGCGGAGCCAACAGATCGATGGTCGCCCACCGCTCGGGGCGACGCCTCCCCCGAGTCGCCCGCGGGCACGGCACCGCGTGCCAGGGGGCGCGGACAACGGTCGTCGCGCGCTGGCCGACGGTCCGCAGACCACCAGACAGGCGAGATTTTGACCCTACGGGGTGCGCTGTCACTCGCCAGGGATTTCGCCGTGTCGCGTCGGTCTCGCATCCCGACCACCACGGCAGGCGCCCAGCCGCGAACACAACGGGAGTAGGCGTGGCGTCACCGGGCACGGGCGCGGGCCGGTGGCACCGTCCGCTCCACCTCCGGTTGGAAAGGCAGTTCCCATGTCAGATCTTGATGCCCGATCTGCGGGCCGCGATGTCGCGGCGGCGCGCAAAGCGATCATCTTGATCTGCTGCGGTTCGTCGGCTGGACCGGGCCAGCGGTCGTCCCCGATCACTGGAGGTCGGAGCGCAATCAATGTTTCCCAATGCGGCGGCCCGCGCCGTGAATGAAATGCATCTTTGCCTTGCCGGCGACGCCGTCGCGATCCGCAGTTTCGCGACCGCTACCGCAGCGGTAGCCGACGCGCGCGCATCCTTCCCACGGTCAGGGAGATCATCGACGGCCCCTCGCCTATCTCGCGCTCGATCTCGGGCATCGCGGCTATTGACAGGGCCACGTGCTGATGCGGATGCAGGTGGGCCACACCACGAAGATGAACCGCCAAAGGGACACCGGCGCGGGAAAGCGCCAGCAACTGCGGGAAATCGTCATCGAGCGTGACGACCACCAAGCCGTCGTGGGCTGCCCGCTCCAGAATCTCGGCGTCGGAAGCGGCACGCATCCCCAAGTCATCGACATGGATCGCCTCGACGCCTAATTCGCGCAGTTCCCGTGCCACCTTGTCGGAAAGATTTGCGTCAACCAGGATCCTCATGCCGGCTGAGGCACTGCGATCTCATGCCAATCGCTGACCTCGGCCGCAAAGCGCAGCGCCGCAGTCACGTCGGCCGGCTCCAGGTAGGGATAGTCGGCCAGGACTCCAGTGAAGTCACCGTCTGCCGCGACGCGAGCCACCACGGTTCGGACCGTCAAGCGGGTGTCCCTTATACACGGGGCACCGCCCATCTTGCCTGGGTCCACGCCGATGCGGGCGAAGTCGATCGACCCATCGTATCCACCGGGCGAGCTGCCCAACCGCCGAACTGGCGCCAACCCGATGACGAACCCCCCAGCGCGCCGGCACAGGCGGCGCGCACCGGCCCGCCCGCAGGTCAGCGCGCTGGCCAACCCACCGGTGACTCCTGGTTCGAGAAATGCTCAGCGATGAATGACGAAAGTCTCTATCACTGGGTTGGCGAGCAGCGCGTCCGCGAACTTGGCCAACTCCTCATCGGTGACACTGTCGGCGACGTCGAGTTCGAAGTGCTTGCCCTGACGCACGTCGGTCACTCCGGACGCGCCCAACCGGTGCAGCGCGCCACGGATCGCCTCCCCCTGCGGATCGCGGATCTCAGGCTTGAGCACGACATCGACGACCACCCGGGCCACGGCTACTCCTGATCTACTCGACGGCCTGTCAGGCGCGACACTGACAAGCACAGCGTATCCGCCCAGCGGAGCCGGATTGGACCAACCTGCCGGTGGCGCGAGCGTTTCCGCCCACTAGCGGGTGGCCTGGCGGGCCGCCGAGCCTGCGCGGTGGCCTTGAGAGTGCGGTCGCCTTGAGAGTGCGGTGGCCTTGAGCGCGGTGGGCCTCAGCGCGGGGCGAGCCAGTCCGCGAACCGCAGCCCGGTGATCCGCTCGTAGGCCTGCACATAACGGTCCCGGGTGGCCCGCACGATCTCATCCGGCAATGGCGGGGGCGGCGCGGCGCCCGCGCGGTCCCAACCGGAGGCGGGGGAGGTGAGCCAGTCGCGGACGAACTGCTTGTCGAAACTGGGCTGCGGCCGGCCGGGTTGCCACGACTCGGCGGGCCAGAACCGTGATGAGTCCGGGGTCAGCACCTCGTCGGCGAGGGTCAGCGCGCCGTCGGCGGCGAACCCGAACTCGAACTTGGTGTCGGCCAGGATGACGCCCCGCTCGGCGGCGATGTCGCGCGCGGCGCGGTACACCGCGAGGGTGCGCTCGCGCAGCTGTTCGGCCAGCGCGGCTCCGTGCCGGGCGGCGATCACCTCGAAGCTGACGTTCTCGTCGTGCTCGCCGAGCTCCGCCTTGCTGGCCGGAGTGAAGATCGGTTCCGGCAGAGGCGAGCCATCGGTCAGCCCAGGGGGCAGCGCGACGCCGCACACGCTCCCGCTCGCGCGGTACTCAGCGAGCCCGGAACCGGCCAGATAACCGCGCGCCACCGCCTCCACCGGCACCATGTCCAACGGCTGGCACAGCATCGCCCGGCCCCGGAACCGCTCCGGGATCGCCGGATCGTCAACGCTGAGCAAATGGTTGGGCACGTCGGCCAGCTGGGCGAACCACCACGCGGACAACGCGGTCAGCACCCGCCCCTTGTCCGGGATGGGCGTGTCCAAGATGTAGTCGAAAGCGGAGATGCGGTCGCTGGCCACCATCAGCAGCAGGCCGTCGGCGGTTCGGTACAGGTCGCGCACCTTGCCCGAGTGCAGCGGCACAAGCGGAGCGGATGGCGTCGTCATGAACCCGATCCTTCCACTGCGCCGCCCCAGCGGAGCATGCCGGCGAGGGTCACCGGATCGCGGCCGGGCCGGCACCCGCCGGCGGGACTCACCGGGCAGGCACGAAGCGGCACCCGCCGGCGGGACTCACCGGGTCGCGGCCGCGCCGGTCACAGGATGGCGGCGGGGCGATAGGCGGCGGCGGACGGGTCCGACTCGACCGCGGCGGCCACGGCGGCCACCACCGCCGCCACCTGGTCGCGGGCCGCGCCGGTGAACTCGATCGGATCGGCGGCCAGCGCGTCCAGCGCGCCGGCGGGCAGTTCGAGCCGGCGATCGGCGGCCAGGCGGGCGATGAGATCGTTGGCCGCCGCGCCCTCTTCGCGCATCGCCAGCGCGACCGCCACGGCGTGCTCGCGGATCACCTCGTGCGCGCTCTCCCTGCCCACGCCGGCGCGCACCGCAGCCATCAGCACCTTCGTGGTGGCAAGGAACGGCAGGTATCGGTCCAGCTCCCGGGCGATGACGGCCGGGTAGGTGCCGAAGTCGTCCAACACGGTCAGCGTCGTCTCCAGCAACCCGTCGGCGGCGAAGAACGCGTCCGGCAGCATGACCCGGCGCACCACCGAGCAGGACACGTCGCCCTCGTTCCACTGCGCCCCGGTCAGCTCGCCGGCCATCGTCACGTAGCCGCGCAGCAGCACCGCGAAGGCGTTGATCCGTTCCGCCGAGCGAGGGTTCATCTTGTGCGGCATAGCGCTGGAGCCGACCTGCCCGGGACGGAACCCCTCGGTGGCCAGCTCGTGCCCGGCCATCAGGCGCAACGTGGTGGCGAACGACGATGGCGCGGCGGCCACCTGCACCAGCGCGGTGAGCACGTCGAAATCCAGCGACCGCGGGTAAATCTGGCCGACCGAGGTGAGCACCCGGGCGAACCCGAGGTGGCGCGCCACACGGTCCTCCAACTCGGCCAGCTTGGCTGGGTCGCCGCCGAGCAGGTCGAGCATGTCCCCGGCGGTGCCCACCGGTCCCTTGATGCCGCGCAGCGGGTAGCGGGCCGCCAGCTCGTCCAACCGGGCCAGCGCGATCAGCCCCTCGTCGGCCCAAGTGGCGAACCGTTTGCCGAGCGTGGTGGCCTGCGCGGCCACATTGTGCGTGCGGCCGGTCAGCACCAGGGCGTCGTATTCGGCCGCGCGACGGGCCAGCCGGGCCAGCACCGCGACCAGTTTGCGCCGCAGCAGCGCCAACGCCTGGCGCACCTGCAATTGCTCGACGTTCTCGGTGAGATCGCGGCTGGTCATGCCCTTGTGGATGTGCTGATGCCCGGCGAGCGCGTCGAACTCCTCGATGCGCGCCTTCACGTCGTGGCGGGTGACCCGCTCGCGCGCGGCGATGGCGTCCAGATCGACCCGCTCGACGACCCGCTCATAGCACTCGAGCACACCGTCGGGCACCGGCACGCCCAGCTCCCGCTGCGCGCGCAGCACCGCCAGCCACAGCTGACGCTCCAGGATGATCTTGTGTTCGGCACCGAAGATCCGCGCCATCGCCGCCGAGGCATACCGCCCGGCGAGCACATTGGTGATCAGCGGCTTGGCAGCCGAAGCGGGCGTCTCATCGGGCACGTGGGGAATTGTCGCAGCCCAACCCCGTGCGGCACCGCCCGGCGGCGGCGCCCCGCCGTCAGCAGCGGATCTCGCCGCGCACCGCGCGCGACGCGATGTCGGTGCGGTATTGGCCGCCCGCCAGCTCGATCCCGGCCAGCCGCTGGTAGGCGTCGTCCCGGGCGGCGGCCAGCGTCGGGCCGAGCCCAGTCGCCGACAGCACCCGGCCGCCGGCCGACTCGACGGTCCCGTCCGGCCGCCGACGGGTGCCGGCGTGCACCACCCCGTCCCGGTCCGCGCCGACGATCTCGTCACCGGTGCGCGGCGTGCCCGGGTACCCGGCGGCGGCGAGCACCACGGTCACCGCCGCGCCGTCGCGCCAGCGCAACGGCGGCTGCGCGGCGAGCGCCCCGGTGGCCGCCGCATGCAACAGGCCGGCCAGCGGCGTGGCCAGCAGCGGAAGCACCACCTGGGTCTCCGGGTCGCCGAAGCGGGCGTTGAACTCCAC
>WQZC01000070.1 GCA_009780925.1 Actinomycetes bacterium
GCACCAAGCAGGCCTGCGATTTCCGCGACAGCCTCGCCGCGCTCGCTGGCGCCGGGTTCGCCGTGCTGGGCGTCTCCAAGGATTCCCCCGAGAAGCTGGCCAAGTTCCGCGATCGCGACCAGCTGACCTTCCCGCTGCTGTCCGACCCGAGCCTCGCCGCGCACCAGGCGTGGGGCGCCTATGGGGAGAAGACCAGCTACGGCAAGACGATCACCGGGGTGCTGCGCTCGACGTTCGTGGTGGGCGCCGACGGCGCGATCGAAAGCGCCCAGTACAACGTCAAAGCCACCGGCCACGTGGCCAAGCTGCGCCGCGAGCTGGGCGTCTGAGCCGCGCTTGGGCGCAGCGGCGCCAGTGCCTCGCCGCATGGCTCGATCGGCTCACCGTAGGGTGATGGCGGCGGGTGAGGGGCCGTAGCCCAATTGGCAGAGGCACACGGTTTAGGTCCGTGCCAGTGAGGGTTCAAGTCCCTCCGGCCCTACCCGGGCAGGTGTGTGGGAGCCCCGGTCCGGGGGCGGTTTCGCGGATCACGGGTGCGGGTGCTGGGCGGACCATGCAATGGTCCGCGGGCCGTCTCGGCGCGCGGTGCCCACGGAAGGTCAGCGGGCCGCCTCGGCCTGCTGTTTCGCGATTCTGCGGCGCTTGCGGCGGCGTCCCGCGGGCATCGGCGGCGCGCCGGCGCGGATCTCGGCGAGCAGCCGGGCGGCGATGGCGGCCGCCGATTCGTCGGGGCGGGCCGGCCCGCTGCCCGGTTCGAAGAACTCCACCCGCAGCCGCGGCCGCTTCGGGAAACGCACCATGTCGGTGGCCCCGATCACCCGAACGCACAGCAGCATCGCCTCGGGCACGTCCTTGGCGAGCCGGCCCGCGCCACTGTGCGCGCGCAACGGCACGCCACGGCTGATCGTCCCTTCGGCGAAGATGCCGATGCACTCCCCGGCGCGCAGCGCCCGCGCGGCGGCGTCGAGCGCGCCGCGGTCACCCTGGCCGCGTTCGATCGGGATCTGGCCCACCCCGTTGAGGAAGGCGGCCAACACCCGGTTGCGCCACAGCGACGCCTTGGCCAACGCGCGCATGTGCCGGCGCCGGCCCGCGACGGCGACCGCCAGCGGGTCCCAGTGGCTGTCGTGGTTGACCACCGCGAGGATTGGCCGGGCGGTGTCGAGCAACTCGGCGCCGGTCACCGACAGTCGCCCCCACCCGCGCACCACTGGGCTGACCAGGCGCAGCGCGGTTCGGTAGAGCGGTGGGGGCCGGCGATTCATGGCGCCATGATCTCAAACGGCGCCCGCGCGGGCCGGTCGAGTTGATGCCAGCTCCGACCTCAACGAGTGGGCGCTGCGGCGCCCACGGTTGGATGGGGCTATGGAGATTGGCTGGGCAAGGCTGAGGCGGGCCGCGCTGGAGGCGATGGGCCGCGCGTACGCGCCGTATTCGCAATTCCCAGTGGGCGCCGCCGGACTAGCCGACGATGGGCGCCTGATCGTTGGCTGCAACGTGGAAAACGCCTCCTACGGCGTCGGGCTGTGCGCCGAGTGCGGCCTGGTGTCGCAGTTGCACGCCACCGGCGGCGGAAGCCTGATCGCGCTGGTCTGCGTGGACGCGCGCGGTGGCACCTTGTTGCCGTGCGGGCGGTGCCGGCAGCTGCTCTGGGAGCACGGGGGCCCGGATCTGCTGGTGGACACCGATGACGGGCCGCAGCCGCTGACCGCGCTGCTGCCACTGGCGTTCGGCCCCGCCGACCTGGCTTGAGCGGGTCGGCGTGAGCGGCACGGCCGAGCGGTTCGCGGCGGTCGACGTCATCCGCGCCAAACGGGATGGCGCGCGGCTCACCGATGAGCAGATCGACTGGGTGATCGACGCCTACACGCGCGACGCGGTGGCCGACGAGCAGATGTCCGCGCTGGCCATGGCGATCTTCCTCAACGGGATGGCGCCGGACGAGCTGGCCCGGTGGACCGCCGCCATGGTCGCCTCCGGCCCCCGGACGGGCTTGCCCGCGCGGGCCCGGCCGACGGTGGACAAGCACTCCACCGGTGGCGTCGGCGACAAGATCACTTTGGTGCTGGCCCCGCTGGTCGCGGCGTGTGGGGCGGCGGTGCCGCACGCCGCCGGGCGCGGGCTCGGCCACACTGGCGGCACGCTGGACAAGTTGGCCGCCATTCCGGGCTGGCGGGCCGAGCTGTCCGCCGACGAGTTCGAGGCCCAGCTGGACTCCGTGGGCGCGGTGGTGGGCGCGGCGGGAGACAGCCTCGCGCCGGCTGATCGCAAGCTGTACGCGTTGCGCGATGTCACCGGGACCGTCGAGTCGGTGCCGCTCATCGCCAGCTCGATCATGAGCAAGAAGATCGCCGAGGGGTTGTCGGCGCTGGTGTTGGACGTCAAAGCGGGCTCGGGGGCGTTCATGGAAACCGTCGCCCAGGCCCGCGAGCTGGCGCGTGCGATGGTGGGGCTGGGCGCCGCGCACGGGATGCGCGTGGTCGCGCTGCTGACCGACATGGCCACGCCGCTCGGGTTCGCCGTGGGCAACGCGGTCGAGGTCGCCGAGGCGGTGGAGGTGCTGGCCGGGGGCGGGCCGCCGGACGTGGTGGAGCTGACTTTGGCGCTGGCCGGCGAGATGCTCGCGCTCGTCGGCTTGGGTGACGTGGACCCGGCCGACGCATTGCGCGACGGCCGGGCGATGGACTGCTGGCGCGCCATGATCCGCGCCCAGGGCGGCGAGCCGAGGGCGCCCTTGCCGACGGCTCGGGAGCGGCACGTGGTGCTGATGCCGGCGTCCGGCGTGCTGGCCCGGTTCGACGCGCGCGCGGTGGGCGTGGCGGCGTGGCGGCTCGGCGCCGGCCGCGCCCGGCGGACTGGTCGGGTCTCGGCGGTGGCGGGTGTGGTGCTGCGCGCCAAGCCGGGTGACTCGGTGCGCGCCGGGCAGCCCCTGGTCGAGTTGCACACCGACGATCCGGCCCGGGTGGACGGGGCGCTCGCCGCGATCGCGGACGGGATCGAGATCGTCGGGCACCGCGACATGGCGCCCACGAGCCGGCCGCTGGTGCTGCAACGGATCGCGGAGCCTTGACCGCGGGGCCCGGCGATCCGTTCCTCGTGCCGGCGGATGCCCGTCGGGTGGTCGTCGCGGCGGACCGGTTGGCGCGCTGGCTGGAAGGGTTCGCGGCGCGGCACGAGGGGATGGTCGCGGCGGCTGATCCGACCGGGGCGGTGGTGACGCTCGCCGGTGGCGACGGGGCGGCGGCCTGGCTCGAAGTGCCGTTCCCACCGCTCGCGGCAGATGCGCCAACCGTTGATGATCTAGGGAAAAGCGCAAGTCACTTGCGCGAATCCCGAGATCATGACGCGGGGCCGGGTGGGGGACCGGATGCCGAGTCCGGCGCGGAGCCCGACACCGGGCGCGATGGGGTGGCGGGCGACGCGGATCTGCTCGGCTCGCTGGTCGCGCACGTGGCGCGGCGGCGGCGGGTCGGGGTGCTGCTGGTGCGTCGCGGCGGGCACGCGGCCGGGGTGTTCGATGGCGACACACTGGTGTCGTCCAAGGTCGGCTCGGCGTATGTGCAGGGCGCGACCAAGGCGGGTGGCTGGTCGCAGCAGCGGTTCGCCCGGCGACGGGACAACCAGGCGCGCGCGGCCTTCGCGGAGGCCGCCGACACCGCGGCGCGGATCCTGCTCCCCGAGCGAGCGCTGGAGCACCTGGTGTGCGGCGGTGACCGGGCGGCCATCGCCGCCGTGCTCGCCGATCCCCGCCTGGCGCCGCTCGCGCCGTTGCGGACCGGCCCGTTGCTCGCGGTGCCCGATCCCCGCCTGCGGGTGTTGCAGGACACGCCGCGCCAGTTCCGCGCGGTTCGCATCGCCTTGCTGCCCTGACCGACCGGCCGGAGCGACCCGCTGAGCTGTCTCGTCGAGTCGCTCGAACTGGCAAATTGATACACTTCATGCGTGAGGCGAGCTGTTGAGGAAGCGTTGGCCCTGCCCGCTGGCGAAGCCATCAGGGTGCTCATCGCCGCGCCCGAGGACCAATGGCACGACCGGAAATCAGGCCGCGCCCAGGCGAGGGACCTGGCGGTGCCCTTGGTGGCGCTCGCCAACGCCGAAGGCGGCTACCTCACCGTCGGCGTTCACAACGGACGGGTTGATGGCGTGAGCGCGGAGCGAGCCAATGAGGTGCGGCAGGCCGCCCTGGATTTCACCGAACCACCGGTGCGGATGCGTGTCACCGAGATTGTCGCGCCTGACGGACAAATGGTGCTGGTGCTGCGGGTGGAATCGGATGACAACGTGCATGTGACCGGCAAAGGGGAATGTTATCTGCGCGTGGGCGACGAGTCTCGCCGGTTGACCTTCGCGCAGCAGAAAGAACTCGAGTACGATCTCGGCGCGTCCTCGTTCGACACTCATCCGGTGGCGGCCGGGCTGGCTGACCTCGATCAGGCGGCGTGCGCCGGCTACCAGGAATTGTTGGGCGCGTTGTCGGTTGAGTCGGCCTTGCGGGCGCGGGATCTGCTCACCAAGGACGGTCGGGTCACGGTGGCCGCATGGCTGTTGTTCGCGCCTCGGCCCGGCATGCTCTTTCCCAGCGCGCACGTCCGCGTGCTCAAGTACGCCGATCGCGAGCGTGGCACCGGCTCCCGCATGACGCTCTTGGCCGATCACGACACCCGCTTCGACGGCCCGCTGGGCCGGCAGATCGCGCAGACCATTGACTTGGTCGCGGATTGGGTCCCGAAGCTTCGGCGGTTGTCTGAGGACAGCGTCTTTCGTGACGCGCCCATCATCCCGCGAAAGGCTTGGGAAGAGGGTGTGATCAATGCCATAGTGCACCGCTCGTATTCCATGCAAGGTGACCATGTGCGAGTGGAGATATTCCCGAACCGGATTGAGATAAGCAATCCAGGACGGTTCCCCGGTCTGGCTGACCTGCGCGCGCCGATGGCAATTCCCCGGTTCGCGCGCAATCCTCGCGTCGCCCGCGTGCTAGCCGATATGGGCGTCACCAGAGAACTTGGCGAGGGAATCAGACGGATGTTCGAGCATATGCGCGCGGTGGGTCTGGCCGATCCGATCTACCAACAGTCATCAATGGGGGTGACGCTCACCCTGCTCGACGAGCCGATGCCGGCGGGGGTCCGCGAGGGCTTGTCGACGAACGCGCGATCGGTCCTGCGCGCGCTGCAAGAGGTGGGGCGCCCCCTCGGCACGGCCCAGGTCGCCGAGCTGGCCAAGGTGTCCCGGCCGACTGCGGCGCGGATGCTCAAATCGTTGCGCGAGCGTCGGCTGGTCGTGTGGACCGGATCCGCCCCGAACGACCCCGGCGCCACTTGGAGCCTGCGCTAGGCGTGGCCGCGCCGAGCTCGGCTGGCCCATTCGGTCGGCAGTAGCGCTGCTTGGCGCTTGCGCCGGGGATGGTCGGGCGGTCACAACGGGCGACAGCAGATGGGTCTTGGCTGATACCTCTGCGACAGAGGTATCGTGTTCGGCGTGTGGAGCGCCGAAGCGAATGGGGCTGACGGACCGGTGCCTGCGGCGGACACGACTGCCGCCGGCGCGGGAGCAGACGGCGACGCTGATCGTGGCGCGGCGGCCGCGTCCGCGCGCGCCGCGGTGGCGGTGCTGGCGGGTCGGCTGGTGGGCGCGACCGGACTGTTGCGCCGGCGCATCCGGCGCGGCGCCGGGCGGCCCTGGCCGGCGGCGGAGCTGACCGAGGCGCAAACCGAGTTGCTGCGCCATGTCCGCCGCAACCCGGGCACGAGTGTGACCGACGCGGCGGCGGCGCTCGGGCTCGCGGCCAACACCGTGTCCACGCTGGTCGGGCGGCTGGTCGAGCTGGGGTTGATGCGGCGCGAAGCCGATCCGGGGGACCGCCGCGTCGCCCGGCTCACACTGACCGCCGATGCGCTGGCCACCGTGCGGGCGTGGCGGGACCGCCGGGGCGCGCTGGTGGCCGTCGCGCTGGGCGAGCTCGACGCCGCGGACCGGGCCGCGATTGCGACCGCGCTGCCGGCCCTGGAGCGGCTGGCGGAACGGATCGAGCGCGGAGTCGAGCAATGAGCACCGAAGACGACAGCGAGCGAGCATCGCAGGCGCGCGGCGCCGAGGAGCGGAACGAGCGCGGAGTCGAGCAATGAATGAGGCGATTGACATCCGGGGCGTCAGCCACCGCTTCGGCGAGCATCTGGCCGTCGACGAGCTGACCCTGGCCGTCTCCCCGGGGGAGATCTTCGGGCTGCTGGGCCCGAATGGCGCGGGCAAGACCACGACCATCCGGCTGCTGAACACGTTGCTGCCGTTGCAGCGGGGCGCGATCAGGGTGTTCGGACTGGACGTGTCGCGTCAGGCGATGGGGGTGCGCCGGCTTCTGGGCTATGTGCCGCAGCAGTTGTCCATTGAGGGCGCGCTTACCGGTCGGGAGAACGTCATGTGGTTCGCGCGGCTGTTCGACGTGCCGCGCAGGGAGCGCAAGGACCGGGTGAACGAAGTGCTGGCGATGATGGACCTCACCGACGCGGCGGACCGGCTCGCCGGCAATTTCTCCGGTGGCATGGTGCGCCGGCTGGAACTGGCCCAGGCGCTGGTCAACCGGCCCGCGCTGCTCGTCCTGGACGAGCCGACCGTGGGCCTGGACCCGGTGGCCCGCGACAGCGTGTGGACCCGGGTCGCGGAGATGCGCGACCAGTTCGGCATGACGGTGCTGCTCACCACGCACTACATGGAGGAGGCGGACGCGCTGTGCGACCGGGTCGCGATGATGCATCGCGGCGCGTTGCGCACGGTCGGCCCGCCGGCGGAGCTGAGGGCCGCGCTGCGTCCGGGGGCCAGCCTGGAGGATGTCTTCCGCCACTTCACCGGCGACAGCCTCACCACCGACGAGAGGGGAGGGTTGCGCAGTGTCCGCTCTGCCCGCCGCACCGCACGCCGCGTCGGCTGATCGGTCGTCGACCGGCGCCGCGCCCGCAGGCGCTCCGCCCACCGAGGCGCCGACGGCTGGTGCCGCGCCCTCCGGGGCCGTCCCGGGGCTGGCCGTGCTGGCGGCGTCGGCGGGTTACGCGCCGCCGGCTGGATTCGTGTTCCTGGCGCGCCGCCTCGGCTCCCGGATCGTCACGTTCTGCCTGGTTGAGCTGCAAAAGCTCAAGCACGACCGAACCGAGCTCATCACTCGGGCCATCCAGCCGGTGCTCTGGCTGGTCATCTTCGGCGAGACGTTCAGCCGGATCCGGGCCATCCCGACAGGCGGGATCCGCTACTTGAACTACCTGGCGCCCGGCATCATCGCCCAGTCGGCGCTGTTCATCGCGATCTTCTACGGCATCCAGATCATCTGGGAGCGCGACGCCGGGGTGCTCACCAAGCTGCTGGTCACGCCGACCCCGCGGGCCGCGCTGGTCGCCGGCAAGGCGTTCGCGGCCGGAATCCGCGCCATCGCCCAGGCGGTGGTGATCCTGGCGGTGTCGCTGCTGCTGGGCGTCACCTACACCCCGAACCCGCTCAAGCTGCTCGGCACGCTGCTGGTGGTCGTCTTGGGCTCGGCGTTCTTCGCCTGTCTGTCGGTGATCATCGCCGGCATCGTGATCAGGCGCGATCGGCTGATGGGCATTGGTCAGGCCATCACCATGCCGCTGTTTTTCGCCTCCAACGCGCTGTACCCGGTCTCGGTCATGCCGGCCTGGCTACGGGTGATCAGTCACTGCAACCCGATGAGCTATCAGGTCGCGGCGCTGCGCGGGCTGCTGATCGGGGTGCCGACCAATCTGTGGCTGGATTACGGGGTGCTCGCCGGTTCCGCGGTTGCGGCGATCGCGGTCGCCTCGATGCTGCTGGGCCGCCTGGCCAAGTGACGGCCTCCGGCGGGGGCGGTCTGGGTTGCTGGCCGTCGCGCCGGGTGACGGGCGTCGCTTGGGCGCAGCGCCGGCGGGCTAACGTGCTGGCATGACCGCGTCGCTCACCTTGGAAAACATCCGCTCCGCGCCCAAGGTCGTGCTGCACGACCATCTGGACGGTGGGCTGCGGCCGGACACGGTGCGCGAGCTCGCCGATCAGATCGGGCACCGGCTGCCGCCGCATTGCGAGATCGGGCTCGGCCAGTGGTTCAAGGACGCCGCCGACGCCGGCTCGCTGGAGCGGTACCTGGAGACGTTCGCGCACACCGTGGCGGTCATGCAGACGTCGGCCAGCCTGGCCCGGGTGGCCCGCGAGTGCGTCGAGGACCTGGCCGAGGACGGCGTGGTGTACGCCGAGGTGCGCTGGGCGCCCGAGCTACATGCGCAGGCCGGTTTGACGCTCGCCGATGGCGTCGACGCGGTGTTGGAGGGTTTCCGGCAGGGTGAGGCGGCGGCCGCCGGGCGGGGCCGGACGATCCGGATCGGCGCGCTGCTGACCGCGATGCGGCACGCCGCGCGCTCGCGGGAGATCGCCGAGCTGGCGGTCGCGTATCGGGACCGGGGCGTGGTCGGCTTCGACATCGCGGGCGCCGAGGCCGGGTTCCCGCCCACCCGGCACTTGGACGCCTTCGAGTACCTGCGCCGCGAGAACTTCCATTTCACGATTCACGCCGGCGAGGCGTTCGGGCTGCCGTCCATCTGGGAGGCCATTCAATGGTGCGGCGCGGACCGGCTCGGCCACGGGGTGCGGATCATCGACGACATCGCCGCCGACGGTCAAGGACTGGGCAGGCTCGCGCAGTATGTGCGCGACAAGCGGATCCCACTGGAGATGTGCCCGTCGTCGAACGTGCAGACCGGCGCCGTCGCCTCGATCGCCGAGCACCCGATCGAGACGCTGCGACGGCTGCGGTTCCGGGTGACTGTGAACACCGACAACCGGCTGATGAGCGGCACCTCGATGAGTCAGGAGATGGGGCTGCTCGCCGAGGCTTTCGGGTACGGCTGGGCGGATCTGCAGTGGTTCACCATCAACGCGATGAAAAGCGCGTTCATCCCGTTCGACGAGCGGCTGGCCATCATCGAGAGCGTGATCAAGCCGGGCTACGCGGCGCTCGGCGCGCCATAGCCCGCGCCTGCGGCGGGTGTCGCCGGGAAGGGGCGGCTACAGCAGCCCCATGGCGGCTTTGGCCTCCAGCACCCGCAGCGCGGCGGAGTCCACCTGGGCGCGGAACGCCGGGTCGGTGCGCGCCCGCTGCGCCACGGCGGCGGTCATCGCGGGGATCTGCGTGGCGTCCACGGTCAGCACGATGTCCCCGCCGGCGGCGATGAAATCCACCGCCCGCTCGCCGATCCCGTACCCGCTGACCGCTTGCGCGGCGCCCAGGTCGTCGCTGATCACCACTCCGCTGAATCTCAGGTCGCCGCGCAGCATGCCGGTGATCACGGTGCGCGAGAAGGCGGCCGGCTGCGACGGGTCGATGCGGGTGTAGATGGCGGTGGACACCATGACGAATGGCGCGCCCGCCGCGATGCCCGCCTTGAATGGGGCCAGGTATGGATCGTCGCGGGTGGTTTGCGTGTCGGTGACGCCGGCCGTGGTGTCGGTGTTGGCGGAGACTCGGCCCAGGCCGGGGAAGTGTTTGAGCGTGGCGGCCACGTGGGCCTGCGCGAGCCCTTTGGTGACCGCGACCCCGTGGGCCGACACGGTGGTGGGGTCGTATCCGAATTGGCGGTCCAGCGCCCCGATCGGCGGGTTCTGTGGGGCGAACGCGGCGTTTGGCACGGTGTCCAGCACCGGGGCGAGGTTGACGTTGACCCCGGCGGCGGCGAGCTGGCGGCCCCAGTCGCTTGCTTGGGCGGTCAGTTGCGCCGCGCCGATGGCTCCTTGCTGCAGGGCGCTGGGCAGCTGGCTGAATCCGTCGCCGTTGAGCCGCTGCACCTGCCCGCCCTCCTGATCGGTGGCGATGAACAGCTTGCCGCCGCGGGGGTTGGACTGGCTGGCCAGTTGCTGCAGCTGTCCGGTGATGTCGGCGATCGCGGACGCGCCGTCCCAACTGTTGCCGTCCAGGATCACCGAGCCGACGCGGTAGTCGCGCAGCGCGCTGGCGGTGGCGTCGGTCATCCCGGCGGAGGGGCAGTCCACCATGAACAGCTGCCCGATGCGTTGCGCCTCGCTCATCCGGTTCAGCGCCGCGCGCGCCGGGTCGAGCGCGCCGGCGGTGGCGCCGCTTTGACCGGTGCCGCGCGGGCCGGTGGTGCTGGGGTTGCCCGCGCCGCTACTCCTCGGGTGGGTGGTCTTCGGGTGACCGGTGGGCGGGGCGATCGTCGCCGGGGGACCGGTTGTCCGGCCGCCCGGCGACGGGCTGACTCGTCCCGGGCCGAGGTCGCGGACGCCGCATCCGGTGGTCAGCGTCAACAGCAGGGCGGCCGCCAGGACCGTCACTCGGGCGCGCATGGACCCACTATTTCAGCAGCTGTCGCCGTGTCTCAGCCGGACGCGCCCACCATGGCGACTGACGGAGGCTGATGCGCGAGCGTAGGTCACCGTTCGCGCGGTTGGAGGCGTCTCAGGTGGCCGCTCGGCCGTTGCCTCCGACAGGTCAGGTGTGTTCAGACGGTTCCTGTCGGCATGTCACATCACCATCAGTAATGTGATGAAACGACCAATACGTGAACTGGCGAGTGAAGTCACCTAGTGGGCTGCCGGTGGTCTGCCGAGATGACCCGCTACGTCGTGTGCCGAACCATGTGCCAGGCGGGAACGTCAGTTTTGCGGTTAATCGCCTGTATAGGAGAATATCTAGAGAGTGGAGAGGGTTGCGTTGTATATGCCACTCGGGATGGGTAGTGGGACACAGATCATCGCCATCAACAACACTGGGTTGATCATCAGTGACGGTGAGTCAATGAGAGCGCCAACTCCGGCCATCGATGTCAGGTGGCCGCGACTCGTGCGCCCGTTCTGGTCCCTCTCGCCACTTTGCGGAGTTTGAGCGTTCCGTGATGGAATAGTTGCTCTTAGGACGTGGCGGGGGAACTGTCCCTTGGGGGTAGGACTCCATCCCCGCCGCGTCCCAATACTTAGTATGCGACGCCGGAGCGTGCTCATGCCACGTGTTTTGGTTGCAATTTGGTTTCGTTTCGTGATGAAGGAGCGGCCGTGATGGGATCTACGCTTTCCGGGTGAGTGCCACCGGGAAACCAGCGCCGAGGTCGCGCTGGCGGGCGTGGCTGAGCGCCGCCAGGCGCCCGGACTGGCGGCGCCCACGCTGGGTCCGGCTGGGCGCGTTGGCGTTTTGGGTGCTGGCGCCGCTGGCCTGCCTGGCCGCGTTGGGCATCGGTGGCAATCGGCTGGCGATCCATCTCGACGCCCGCCCGTTCGGGGATCTCGGTTCGTTCGTGGTGACCGAGCACGGTTGCGCTGGCGGACGGTGCGACACCTATGGCACGTTCACCTCCGACGATGGCGCGACGGAGGTGTATGGCCTGGAGGCCGACAACAAGTGGTTGCTCGGTGAGGTGCATCGGGTGTCGTACGCGGAGGGCTCCACCGGGGTGGCCCCGCTGTGGCCGGGGTGGGACCCGACGCCAACCGCCGTCGGGATGGCTGGCGCGTTCGTGTTTCTGGTGGCGTGGGCGGTGCTGTTGCGCGCTGCCACGCGCGAGGCCGGTGATCGCCGCTCAGCGATGGTCTCGCCCGGTTGACCGGTCACGGACCATCGGCGTTCCAGGTGGCGTCCAGCCGGTCGGCGAGCAGTTCCCAGTAGC
>WQZC01000071.1 GCA_009780925.1 Actinomycetes bacterium
GCGCCAAGTTCAAAGACGGCCAACTCGTCAACCAACCCGACAAACCAGACAACCAACGCTCCAACCCAGGAGGCGATCAACTAGCCGCGTGACACGCCGATCCACAGGTCTTGACAATTACTCCGCCGGTGGGGTCGGCGCCGGGGCGCTCGTGCTGGCGGGGGTCTTGCTGCTGGAGCAGCCGGTCAGGGCGAGTGCCGCGGCCACGCCGAGAACTGCCAGCGCCCGCACTGCATGGGACGGTTTGGACACGCATGCCTCCATTGCTCGGTATCAACGTTGGGCTACCACAAGAACGTTCACATGGACGTTTGGCAACCATAAGGCATGCGGGCGCGAAACTGGAAATCGCGCCGGTGCTGATTGCCGTCCCGGGGCCGGGCAACCGCCCGGAGCCGGCCACCAGTCAGGAGCGCCGCCTCCGGCCCGGAGCCGGCCAACTGTTGCGGGTGCCGCCGACGGCCGGAAATCACCGGCTGGCCGGAAAATGACGGGTGGCGGTGGCGGGAGCGTTTCCGCTCGCGCCACCGCCACCCATGTCAGGAGTCACCCCCGGAAGCGGCTACTCCTGACGCTGTTTTCGCATCGAGGTCAGCCAGCCGCTGGCTCCGGTTCCGGTTGCACGGCGAAGTCGCTGCCCGCCACCAGCTCAGACGGCGGCAGATCGGAATGCTTGAAGATCCCAATCGCGCCCTGCAAGCCGACCGTCATGACGATGTTGAGCAGGAAGCACACCAGCGCGACCGTGAGCAGCGCGCCACCGGCGGCGGCGAGCCACATGTAGCCGGTGAACTCCCCGTCGAAGTAGAGCGTGCGCCGCAACTGGCCTTGCAGACCGGCCATGCCCATGAACGCGCCCATGCCGATGCCGCCGAGCAACTGGCACCAGAAGTGGACGACGCACAGCTTGTTGCTCCACCACTCGGCCCCATTGGTCAGGATCGGGAACAGCAAGTAGACCGCCGAGTACAGCGTCATGGTGAGCCCGACCAGCACCGCGACGTGCACGTGCGGGCCGACCACCCACTGGGTGTTGTGCAGGATCCGGTTCAGACCCACATCGGCCTGCATGATCCCCGCCGGCACGGCGAGCGCGAAGCCGAGCAGACCACCGAGCAGGAACCGCAACGGGTGCGACATCTTCAGCGGACGGGCCTTCCACAGCATCACCAAGGTGATGAAGAACGCCAGACCCTGAGTGATCAGCTCGAACGCGGTGACCATCTCGCCGGAGCCGACCTTCAGCCCGATCGGCTGCGACGGGTCGGACAGCAGGTGATGGCTCCACACCGTCCAGGAGACGACCAGTTCCAGGCCGAGGGCGAACCGGGCCCAGCGCGCCATGAACACGTCCTGGCCGGTGATCAGCATGGCCAGCAGGTACCAGGCGCCGGCCACGAAGACCAGCACCAGGCCGTCGGCCACCAGATCCAGGCCCCACCAGAACCAGTTCTTGTACAGCAGCGCGTCGATGGCCGAGGTGCGCAACGAGTGCCCGGCCATCTGGAAGATCATGTAGATCAGGATCAGCACGCCGGTGAACACGATGATCGCCACGTTGAACAGCACGTCCACCGAGCCACGGGCGATCGCCGCGACCGGCAGCGACACCGGGTGCTCCTGCGGCACCTTGCGGCTGAGCTTGCCCTGGAAGAAGCGCTTGAGCGTGGTCACGCCAAGCGCATCGCCGAGCAGCACGCCTCCGGTGGGGTAGTTGGTCCAACCCTTCGGGGTGTATGTGATCGTCTTGAAGATATTGATCACGTAGAGCAGGGTGCCGACCATCACCACGGCGATGCCCAGCACGAAGAAGAAACCAGAGACCGGGTCGAACTGGTCGAAGTCGGCCGGCAGCGGCCAGTACAGGGTGTAGCCCGGCGCGTAGCGGCTGAGGAAGCCGTCGAACCAGAAGGTGAACACCCCGGCCACGATCAGCCACATCGACCACTGCGCCATCTTGAACGACCACAGCGGTTTCTTCATCAGGAACGGCACCAGGAAGGTGAACGCCCCGAACACCAGCAGGTAGCTGGAGCCGAAGATGCCGACCAGCGGGTGCGCGGTGAGGATCCCGTAGAACTCATCGGTGGGCAGGATGTTGGGGTTGATCAGGTCGACCCGCATCAACATGCCCTCGATGACGCAGAACGCGTAGTAAACCAACCCGAATATGACGTACTGCAGGGTCAGCTTCTGCATCGGGGACAGCGTGGCCGGCTTGAACGCCCGCTTGTGCCCGTAGATCAGGGTTTCGGTGAAGGCGCTCATCACTGACCACTCCCCCAGTTCTGGCAGACGGCCGATGATGGATCGCCCACTTCGATCACGTCCTTGGCGAAGAGTTTCTTGACCTGGTCCGGACCGGAGTACTCAGTGGACCGGACGCTGTAGACCCCCGCCTTGGTGAACTTCCACTGCAGCTCGTTGCTGTGCCCCGGCACCACCTGGATCTGGGCGACCAAGGAGTTGTTGGCGCGGATGATGCCGAACCCGTAGGTCAGGTCGGGGGAAGTCACCGAGAACTCGACTAGCTTGTCCTGGCAGATCTGGATCGGCTGCTTGGGATCGGTCGTGGCGGCCTCAAGCGGCTGCCAGCCGCTGCCATCCTTGATATACCAGCCGGGCGTGGTGTCATCCTGCGCGCCGCCGAAGTTCTTCGCCTTGCCGACCCCGAGGGAAAACGTCTTCTCCGACTTGGCGCCGAACAATTCGTCTTTCGCCCACGGGATGGTGCTGAAGGTGATGACGTGCAGTGCCACGCCGAGCACGACCAGACAGCAAACCCAGGTGTAGAAGATCTTGGGAGTGATCTTGAGTTTGCCCTCCGGCTTGACCACCTTGTAGGCGAACCACGCCATGAGGGAGATGATCGCCAAGCTGTATGCGGTGTAGACGACCGTCTGACCCCACAGCACACGGGTGGAGTCCGCGTGTGTAAGCCAGTGGAACATACTGCTCCTTTCGACGCCGGTTGACGGAAGGTTTCTGCCGTTCGCCTCTTGCGCCGCGAACATAACAGCGTGTAGGACCTTGTGGTGAGGCGGGTCGGCGCAAGCTCCCGCACAACATGTCAATGAGGTCTCAGCGTGATCAAATCGTATGGATGCTAACGATCAACTCGTTGGGTTGCAAATGTTTTCTCCGGTCCGCGAACATCCTTTGCCAATCGGCGCCTTGACGCCATTCGCGGCGTCCCCGACCCAAGGCCCCGATACCCGGGCCGGTACCGCATACCAGACGCCGCGAGCGACCGACCCGGCACCGCTCAGGACTGGCTAACACGAATCTCACGCAGATTGAGTGAGACATCACACGATGGTCGCGTCTCTCGTGACCCGTATCGCGCTCAGTACCTTCTGGGGTGGAAGATGTGCCGGTGCAGGTCGGGCTGCTCTTGGTTACGGCCGTCGCGCTGATCGCTGTCGCGCCGCGAGTCCTCGCGCGCTGCCATCGGTTGCGGGCCGCGCCCAGTCCTGCCCTGGTGCTGTGGCAGGCCGTCGCGCTAGCCGGCGTCTTCGCCGGGGTGTGTGTCGCGCCGCTCGCCGCGCTCCAGTTCTCCCGCCGCTGGCTGGGGCCGTCCGCGCCCGCCAGCGATTTCTGGCTGCTGGTCGCCGGACTGGCCATCTCAGCCGCGCTGATCATCCAGCTGGCGGTGCAGGGCCACCGGATCGGCACCGCGCTGCGCCGGGCCCGACGACGCCACACCGAGCTACTGGACCTGGTCGGCACCACTTCCACCGACCTGTCGCGGGCCCACCCGGTTCGCATCATCGACCACCCAACCCCCACCGCCTACTGCATCCCGGGGCGCCGCCAGCACGTCGTGCTGGCGGCGGGCACCCTCGCCGCGCTGCCCGACGAGGAGGTGGACGCCGTGCTGGCCCATGAGCGGGCGCATCTGCGCTACCGCCACGACTTGATCTTGGAGTTCTTCACGGTAATGTACACCGCGGTCCCAACGCCGGTGCGCAGCGACCCGGCGCTCGCGGAAGTGCGGCTGTTGACCGAGGTGCTGGCCGATCGTGGGGCCGTGCGGCGGGTCGGCGCGGGCCCACTGGCGCGCGCGCTGGTGGCGCTGGCCGAGGCGCCGGGCTCGGAGGCGCCGCCGAACCCCGGTTCGGCGCCCAAGCCGGAGGCGCCGCCGAAACCGCGCGCAGCGCCCGAACCGGAGGCGCCCGTGGACCCAGGCGCGGCGCTGGACCCGGACGCGGTGCTGGACCCGGGCGCGGTGCTGGACGCCATGGGCGCGGCAGCGGCCGGGGCGGCAATCGGCGCCGCGCGGCCGATCGTCGCGGACGGACCGGTCACCACAGGAGCGTCGGCCCCGCTGACCCGCCTGCGCCTGCTCGCCGATGACCGGCGCCATTACCTGCTCGCCGCGGGCGCCCTGCTCGTCGCGGCGCTGATCGCCGCCACTCCGATCGCGTTGGTCTGGGCGAGCGTGCTGGGGCTGAACTGACTGGGCGACGGCGCGCCGCCGAGCCGACGGCCGCGCGCGGGCGGCCCCGGGCGTGAGCGCCGCGCGCCCACGGGTGCGGGCTGGCTTGGTGGTGGTGAGTCAGCTCCGGCGGCGCTCGACGGAGTCAAGCGCGACGCGCAGCGCAGCGATCTCCTCCGGTGAGGCGCCATCAAGGAAGTGCAACAGCACCGTGCCGCGATCCCCGGCGGCGGCACTGGTCAGCGTTGACCGCATCACCTGGGCGGTCAACTGCTCGCGTGACGCGGCGGGCAGATAACGCCACGCCCGTCCGGCGCGCTCACGGGTGACCAGGCCTTTTTTCGCGAGCCGGTCCAGCACCGTGAGCACAGTGGTGTAGGCGATGTCACGCGTCTCGGCGAGGCACCGGTGGACGTCCCGAACCGTGCACGCGCCCGACGAATCCCACAAGGTGTCCAGCACCGCGCGCTCGAGGTCGCCGAGCGAGGCAACCGCCGCAGCGCGCCCGCGCCGGACCATCACTGCCATTAGGCGAGTATCTCAGGCTCAGCTGTGACTGTGCTGAGCGCCCGGTCGCACCAGTCGACGGCCCGCCCCTGGTGACTGGTGATCAGAACCGTCTGGTCCACCGCGGTGCGCGCCAATCCGGCGAGCACCGCGTCGGCGGTCGCCGCGTCCAGGTGCGCGACCGGCTCGTCAAGGATCAGCACTGGGCGTTCGGACAACTGTGCCCGCGCCACGGACAGCCTCGCGCGCTGCCCGCCGGACACCCCCCGACCGCCCTCGCCCAGCTGGGTGTCAAGGCCATCGGGAAGCTCGGCCAACCAGTCGGCGAGCCCGGCCCGATCCACCGCCGCGACCACGTCCTCGTCGGCGGCGTCGGGGCGTGCCAGAAGCAGGTTCGCGCGCAACGTCCCAGCGAACACGTGCGGTTCGTCGTCCACGACGGCGAAGGCGCCGCGCGCCTCTTCAAGACCCAGCTCGCCGACCGGACTGCCGCCGATCGCGTACCGCCCGCCAGCAGGGTCCAGCTGCCGGGCGAGCACCGCCAGCAGGGTCGACTTGCCCGAGCCATTGGGGCCAGTGATCGCCACCCGGTCGCCTGGCGAGATCGTCGCGGTGAGCGCGGCCAAGTCATGCCGGCCACCGCCGCCGCGCTGGCCCGCGCGGGAGCCCGTGACCCGATCGCCGGCGGCCGACCCAGCCGCACGGTCGCCCGGCTCCGAATGATCGGCGACGGCCGACTGGTCCCAGGACGCGCTCACCTCCGTGAGCGCCAACTCGCTCCCCGACGGCTCCGGCCCGGTGGACTCGGCGACGGCCGGTGGCTGGTCCAGCAGCCTCGTGACTCGACGGGCGGCCGCCTCGGCGCGGGCGAGCGCGCTGGTCGCGTCCGAAAGCCCACCCAACACCTCGCCGAGCGCCACCGGCAACAGCACCAGCATCCCGGCCATCGGCGCGCGCAGCGTGCCGGCGTGCACCGGCCCGGCCATCGCCAACGCCATCCCCAATGTCGCCAAGCCGTTCAGCACCGGCCCGGCGCCGATCCCGAGCAGCCGGCCGCGATCGGCGCGCAGCGTGGCCACCGCGAGATCGCGCTGGGCGCGCTCGAGCCGGGCCAACACCGTCGCGGTGGCCCCGATCGCCTGCAACGCGGTCAAGTTCGAGGCCAACAATTCGCAATCACGATCCACCGCGCCGCGCGCGGCGATCACCGCCCCAGTCGCGCTCCGTTCGATCCGCCAGGCGCGCCAGGTGACCAGCGCATACACCACGACATAACCGACCAAGGCCCAGACCGCCGCCGGGAAGAGCGCCGCGGTGAGCGCCACCGCGCCCACCGCGCACAGGCCCGCCTCCAGTAGCGGCACCGTCACCCGCACCTGGGCGAGCACCACGTCGTCGAGGTCATGCACCACCGCGCCCAGCACCCGGCCCCGTCCCCGCCGGCCCAGTCGGGCCGGCGTCAACGGAATCAGCGCCCGATACACGGCGGTCCGGCGGCGGGCCAACTCGGCTAGCGCGGCGTCGTGGGCCAGCAGCCGCTCGAGGTACCGCGCCACCGGCCGGAACGTGCCGAACGACTGCACCCCGATAATCGCGACCATCAAGACCGACAGCAGCGGTCGGGCGCTCGCCGCCACGATCAACCAACCGGAGGCGGCGGTCAACCCCACGCCGAAGGCGCTCGCCACCACCCCGACCAAGCCGGCCCGGACGATCCCGAACGGCGGCCGTCCGAGTGCCCCGGCGGACCGGGCGACGACCGTCTGGCTCTCTTGCCCGGCCTGCTGGCTTTCTCGTCCGGCCTGGATCGCGGTCATGACGCCACCGCCGCGCCGCCCGCGACCAGCGCCACTTCGCTATCGGCGGCACGAATCAACTCGGGGTCGTGGGTGGCCACCACCACCGGACGGGTGCTCGCCAGCGCGGCGATCGCCGCCCGCAGCCGCGCGGCGGCCACAGCGTCGAGGTGCGCGGTTGGCTCGTCCAGCAGAACCACCGGCGCGGGACTCAGCCACGCCCGGGTGAGCGCGAGCGCGGCCCGTTGCCCGGCGGACAGCCCCGCGCCGTCGTCGCCCACCACGGCATCCAAACCCTCCGGGCGGGACGCCACGATCGCGTCCAGGCCGGTGGCCCGCATCGCCGTGGCGAGCTCGGCCGGGAGCCCGCCGGCCGGTCCAGGCTCCTCCGCCACCACCGATAGGGCCAGGTTCTCCCGCAACGTGCCCGGCACGATCAACGGCCGTTGGGTGACCAGGTGGGTGGCCGCCGGCAACCGCACTGAACCGCGCTGCGGCGCCCGCAACCCGGCGGCCAACTCAAGCAGGGTCGTCTTCCCGGCGCCGGAGGGCCCGGTGACGACGGTCAGGCCGGGCGCCACGAGGAGGTCGAGCCCAGTGATCACGTCGGCCGAAGCCTCCGGATAGCGGTAGCCCACCCCGGTCAGGCGCAGTTCGTCGCCCGGGGCCAGCGGCGCCGGGGCCGGCACCGCCAGCAGTTCGCGGATCGCCTGCGAGCCGTCGGCGGCGGCATGGAACTCCGCGCCAACCTGTCGGATCGGCAGATAGGCCTCGGGCGCGAGCAGGATCGCGGTGAGCCCGGCCTGCAGGCTGAGATGGCCCCAGTCCAGTCGCAAGCCGACCTCCGAGGCCACGATCGCCACCGAAAGCGTCGCGATCATCTCCAGCACCCCACTGGACAAGAACGCCAGCCGCAGCGTGCGCACCGTGGCGCGCCGATGCCGATCGCCCACCTCGGCGACCGCATCGGCCTGCCGCCGGGCCCGGCCGTAGGACACCAGCGTTGGCAGGCCGCGCATCACATCCAGGAAATGCCCGGCCAGTCGAGACGTCTCGCGCCAGCGCCGCGCCGTGGCGGCCTTGGTCTGTGAGCCGATCAGCATGGCGAAGACCGGCAACAACGGGACCGTGCACAACACCACGAGCCCACTGGGCCAGTCGACGACGAACATCGCCACTAGAGCGAACACCGGCACCACTGCGGCGGTGATGATGGCGGGCAGGAATCGGGCCACGTACGGTTCGACGCTGGTGGCGCCGTCGGTGGCCAGAACGTGCAGCTCAGTGGCAGACGGCCGGGAATCGGCGGCGGTCCTAGACCACCGGTCGAGCACCCGGCTCCGAAGCGCGCCACTAACCGCCACGGCCGCGGTCACCGCGGCGCGTTCCGCGGCGGCGGCGACCGCGCCCCTCACCACGAGCACCGCGACAAACACGCCCGCGGCCAGGCCAACCGGACCGTGTTGCACCACTGCGGTGGTCAGCCAGGCCAGCAGGAATGCCGTAGCGATGGCCAGCGCCCCGCTCGCCACACCGTATCCAGCCAGCCCCGCCAACGTCGGCCGCAGCCGGGGCAGCTCAGACCACAGGCGATTGAGGCGAGCGGAGCGACCGCTCGCGGGCGCTCCCGAGCCGATTGAAGCCTGTGCTGCTGCCTGCGCGGACCCTGGGCGCCGGTCGAGCGATCCTGCCATCTGCTACTGAGAGTTCCTAACCGACTAGGGACCGGCAGCGCCCGTTCGCGTGCCGGTCCCTAGCCACTAGCTGTTGGCAGACTACCCTGCCACAGGCACTGCCTCGGGCTCAATCGGCTCATGCGCCGGAGGGATGTTCTTGGTGCTGATCCGCTGGCGGAACACCCAGAACGCCCAGGCCTGGTAGGCGAGCGCGAACGGCGTGAAGATCAACGCCACCCAGGACATGACCATCAGGGTGTGGTGGCTGCTGGAGGAGTTGAAGATCGTCAACGTGCCCAGCGCGTTCGTGCTGGACGGCATCACGTTCGGGTAGAGCATCGCGAACAGTGCCACGACTACGAACCCGATCGCCACGAACATGCCGAGGAACGCGAACCCTTCGCGCTTGGCCAGGTTGGCGAGCCAGCCGGCAACGAAGGCCAGCACCGCGATCACGGTGAAGATCCAGCTCCAAGCGGCGCCTTGCTTCACGTTCAGGATGATCATCAGCACCAGGGCGCACGCCGCGGCCACGACACCAACCGGAGTGGCCAGCGCGCGGGCGTTGTGCCGAATGTCGCCGTCAGTCTTCAGCGCGAGGAATATCGCGCCGTAGGTCAACAGCACCGCGACGATGGTCAGCCCACCGAGAATCGCCAGCGGGTTGAGCAACGTCCACAGGCTTCCGGTGTAGATGAAGTTGCCCCCCACGATGCCATCAAGGCGCGCTAGATGCCCATTCACAATGGGATCGGTGACGTTCTGCAGCAACGGGGACACCGGAACCTGCTTGGGATCGGTGATCGCATTGCCCAAGATGTCGTGCGCGATGATCGGCACGCCGCGGACGATGTTGGTGAACGCCACTCCGAACAGGAACGCTGGCAACAGCGAGCCGACCGGGATGGCGATGTCCCACCACTTGCGCCACTGGGCGCTGTCCCGCTTGCCGCGGTATTCCAGACCCAGCGCTCGGATGATCAACCCGGCCAACACCAGCAGCAGCGGGAGGTAGAAACCGCTGAACAAAGTGGCGTACCAGGTCGGGAACGCCGCGAACGTGGCGCCACCGGCGGTGAGCAGCCAGACCTCGTTGCCGTCCCAGTGGGGGCCGATGGTGTTGATCATTACCCGCTTCTCCTCCTCGGTCTTGCCGAGAATCGGAAGCAACATTCCCACGCCGTAGTCGAACCCTTCGAGCACGAAGTAGCCGACCCACAGCACCACAATCAGGAGAAACCAAAGCGTCTGTAGCGACATAGCATTATCTCCTAGTACGCGAAGGTCAGTGGTCGGTCGGAGTCATCAGGCACTTCAGCGCCAGACGGTTCCTCGGGAAGAGGTTGTGCGCCCGGTTTCGCGTAACGCATTGTCAGGCCGACCTCGACCACTGCGAACGCGCCGTAGAGCAGCACGAACACGATCAGTGAAGTGAGCACATTGCCCGCGGTCACCCCGGGGCTGACGCCCAGTTGCGTGGGCGCGAGGCCGTTGGCCACCCAGGGCTGCCGGCCGATCTCGGAGAAGATCCAGCCGAACGAGGAGGCGAGCACGGGCAGCAGCAACAGCGCGGCAGCCGCCCCACCGCTGCGCCCAAGCCATCTGGAGCGCAACGCGGCGTCGCCGCGGCTGCGCCGCAGGGCGATGAGCACCCAGATGCCAATGAGCCCAGCGATCAGACCGAGCAGGATCATCAACCGGAAGGACCAATAGGTCACCGGGATCATCGGGGTGATGCTCTCCGCGGTGCAGGTGAGCGCCCCGACCAGCGCGGCGTTCGCGCCACCGACCGGGTCCGCTTTGTAGGCATCCTGGATGTACGTCGGGAAGAGGTTCTCCGTGTCCGGGGCCGCCAACAACGTCAGCACCGTCTGAGCGGACAACGGAGCGAGGTTCTTCTCTTGCAACAGGCCGGCGATCACCGGGACCGTCGGGACCGCCCGGTCATGACCGGCGGCGGGCTGCACTCCGTTCGCGGGCTTGCCGGTGCAGTCCGCGGTCCACTGGTCTTGCAGGTCAATGAAGCCCTTGGTGGTTCCGTTGAAACTGCCGGTGCCCAAGAAGGACAACAGCTTCGGGATCGTGATCGCCACGTGCTCGGTCTTGCCGTCCAGACTGGAGATGGTCAGAACGGAGAACGGCGCGCCCTTCGTGGTGTGCTGCAAGCCCTCAGCGGCGGCCATCTTCATGGGCTGCACATCGGTCATGATCTTGCCCTGGATGTCACCGGTGACGGCGACGCCGATACCGGCGATCAGGGTCACCAACGCGCCGAACAGCGCGCCGTAGCGGTACATCGACCGATCGGTGGCGACCCGGTCACGCCGGTAGAGCCACAGCGAGATCGCCAGCACGAACGCCGCACCGGTCATGTAGGACACGAACAGGGTGTGGAAGTACGTCGACAGCTGCACCTTCTGGAACATGACGTGCCAGAAGCTGGTCAGCTCGACCCGGCCGTTGAGCGGGTTCAGCTTGTACCCGACCGGGTTCTGCAGCCAGGAGTTGGCCGCCAGGATCATCCACGCCGACAGGGCCGTGCCGATGTGCACCAGCCAGATGGTCGCCAGATGCACCTTCGCCGGCAGTTTGCCTCGGCCGAAGATCCACAGACCGAGGAACACCGACTCCATGAAGAAGGCGAGCAGTGCCTCGACTGCCAACGGCGCGCCGAAGATGTCACCGGCCAGGCGCGAGGCGACGGACCAGTTCATACCGAACTGGAACTCCTGCACTATGCCGGTGACCAACCCCAAGGCGAAGTTGATCGTGAACAATTTGCCGAAAAACAGGGCTAGTCGCAGCATCTGTGGATCACGCTTGCGGTAGTACCGCGTCTCCAACATGGCCACCATGAACGACAGTCCGATGGTTATCGGCACGAACAAGAAGTGGTAAACGGTGGTGATCGCGAACTGCCACCGCGCGAGGTCTAGCGCCGACACGGAAGCTCCTCACTGTGGACTACTACAGGGCGTCGTAGAGCGTACGGCACACTGTAAGGACCCGAATCATTGGGGGGGTCCGAGGGCTGATTGGGCCGCTAGAGGTGAGCGAGTTCGCCCTTGCCGAGCACCACGATGCCGCTCTCGGTGACGTGGTAACGGGCATGATCGTTATCCGCCTCGACACCAATGCGCGCGCATTCAGGCACAATGACGTTCTTGTCCAGAATCGCCCGACGCACCACCGCGCCGC
>WQZC01000072.1 GCA_009780925.1 Actinomycetes bacterium
AGCGACGCCTTCGCCATCGGGGCGTACGCGGGCCTGCGCGCGGGGGCGATCGTGGTGCCGATCAACCCACGATCGGCCCCACCGGAGATCGACTACTTCATCACCGACGCCGAGGCCGCGCTGCTGGTGTTCGGCCCCGAGGTCGCCGCCGGGGCACAGGCCTGGCGCGACCTGCCCGAACGCGCCAGCGACGTGCCGGCGCTCGCCCTCGGCCCGGTGGACGGCTGCGTCGACGTCTTGGCCGCCGCGCGGACGCGGCCCCACACCCCCATCGACCTTGGCCTGGCCGAAGACGACGACGCGCTGATCATCTACACCTCGGGCACCACCGGGCGCCCCAAGGGCGCGTTGTTCGACCACCACCGAGTTCTCTGGGTCGGGCACAACACCACCATCGCGATGGGGCTGCGCGATGGCGAACGCATACTGCACGTCGCGCCGCTCTACCATTCCGCCACCCTGAACATGCTCCTGCTCAACGGCATGATGTTGGGCGCGACTCACGTCATCCTTCCCTCGTTCGCGCCCGAAACGGTGCTGGAAACCATTGAAAAGGAACACATCACGGCGTTCTTCGGGGTGCCCACCATGTACGCCTTCATGCTGCGCGGCCCGGGAATGTTCCGCTACAACCTGTCCAGCCTGCGCAATTGCCTTTACGGAGCCGCGCCGATGCCCGCGTCCACCGCGCAGGCGCTGGTCGACGCGCTGCCGCACGCGCGAATACTGCAGGCCTGCGGGCAGACCGAGGGTGGTCCCGGCGGAATCATGCTCCAGCACGAGGAGGTTCTCGCCAAGCCCGCGGCGAGCGGCCGGTCCGCGTTGCCGAACACTGAGGCGCGCATTGTCGATCTCGATGGCCGCGACATCGAACCCGGCGAGATAGGCGAGATGATTGTGCGCGGCGAGACGATGATGAAGGGCTACTGGCGCAACCCGCAGGCCACCGCGGAGACCATTCGCGACGGCTGGGTGCACACCGGTGACCTCGCCCGGATCGACGAGGACGGCTACATCACCCTGGTCGACCGCATGAAGGACATGATCATCACCGGCGGGGCCAACGTGTATTCCGCCGAGGTGGAGAACGCGCTGGCCGCGCATCCCGCAATCGCCGATATCGCGGTGATCGGGCTGCCCGACGACGTGTACGGAGAAAGCGTGCTGGCGATCGTGACCCCGCGCGAAGGCGCGACGCTCACCCTTGACGAATTGCGCGAGTTCGGCCGCGAGCGCCTGAGCGCCTACAAGCTGCCGCGCCAGCTGCACATCGGCGTGATCCCGCGCAACGCCTCAGGCAAAATCCTCAAACGCGAATTGCGCAACAGTTTCCGAAACTAGCCCAGAAAGGCGGGTTCGCCATGGCCCGAGAAGCGGTGATCGTGGACGCCGTCCGCACCCCCGTCGGCAGACGCGGCGGGCAACTGCGCGGCTGGCACCCGGTCGACCTGCTCGCCCACACGGTCGCCGACCTGGTGCGGCGAAGCGGGGTCGACCCCGAGGCAATCGACGACGTCATCGCCGGCTGCGTGCTGCAGCATGAGGAGCAGACCGGCAACGTCGCCCGCAACGCGGCGCTCGGCGCCGGACTGCCGGTGTCCGTGCCGGGGGCCACGGTCGACCGGCAATGCGGGTCCGGCCAGCAGGCGGTCCACTTCGCCGCCCAAGCGGTGCGGTCCGGGGAATACGACTTCGCGATCGGCGGCGGCGTCGAGTCGATGTCCCGGGTCGAGCTGGGTCCGCTGTTCACCCCGGGCGCGGCGCGCGGCCCGTGGTACGGCGACCGCGCCGTCGCCCGATTCCACGGCGACTTGCCCGCGCAGGGGCGGTCCGCCGAACTGGTCGTCAAGCGGTGGGGATTCCCCCGCGAGCGCCTCGACGAGTTCAGCATCCGCAGCCACCGGCGCGCCCACGCGGCCACCGAGGCCGGCTGGTTCGCCACCCAGCTGGCGCCCTTGGACGGTGTCGACGCCGACGGCGGCGCGCTGGCGATGACCCGTGACGAGGGCATCCGCGCCCACCTCGACCCGGACAAGATCGCGTCGCTGAAGCCGGTGTTCGCCGCCGACGGCGTCCTGACCGCGGCCAACTCCTCGCAGATGAGCGACGGCGCGGCCGCGCTGCTGGTGGCCGACCGGGCCCGGGCGGAGGCGGCCGGGCTGCGGCCGCGCGCCCGCATCGCGGCGATGGCGGTGGCCGGCGACGATCCCGTGCTGCAGTTCACCGCGATAGTCCCGGCCAGCCGCAAGGCGCTCGACCGGGCGGGCCTTTCCATCGGCGACATCGACCTGGTCGAGGTCAATGAGGCGTTCTCCCCGGTGCCGCTGCTGTGGCGGGAGGCGTTCGGCTACCCCGAAGACCAACTCAACGTCAACGGCGGCTCCATCGCGATCGGCCACCCGCTGGGCTCGACCGGCGCGCGGCTGCTGACCCAGCTGCTCAATGAGCTGGAGCGCCGGCAGGCCCGGTACGGGCTGGTCACCATCTGTGAGGGCGGCGGCATGGCCAACGCCACCATCATCGAACGACTGAGCTGAGGCAGGCACGGAATGGACATCGCGAACCGCACTTTCATCGTCACCGGCGGCGCCTCGGGCCTCGGACAGGCCACCACCGTCGCCTTGCTGGGCCGCGGCGCCCAGGTGGTGGTGGCCGACCGCGCCGGAACCGCGCCCCAAGGCGCCCGATTCGTGGCCACCGACGTCACCGATCCCGATGCCGTGGCCGGCGCGGTCGCGGTCGCCCAGCAGCTCGCCCGCGACCATCGCAGCCCACTGTCCGGCGCGGTCAACTGCGCCGGTATCGCGGTCTCGCAGAAGGTCCTCGGCAAGGCCGGGCCGCATTCGTTCGCGGACTTCATGCGCGCCGTGACGGTCAACCTGGGCGGCACCTTCAACGTGATCCGACTGGTCGCCGCGGCCATCGCCGACAACGAGCCCGGCCCGGACGGCGAGCGGGGGGTCTTCGTGAACACCGCCTCGGCGGCGGCCTTCGACGGCCAGATCGGGCAGGCCGCCTACTCCGCGTCCAAGGGCGGGGTGGCCGCGATGACCCTGCCGCTCGCGCGGGAGCTGGCCCGCTACGGCATCCGGGTGGTGGCGATCGCGCCGGGGTTGTTCCTCACCCCGATGCTGGCCGGACTGCCCGAGCCGGCGCAGCAGTCGCTGGGCCAGCAGGTTCCCTACCCTTCGCGCCTCGGCGAGCCGAGCGAGTACGCCGCGCTGGTGGCGCACATCCTGGAGAACCAGATGCTCAACGGCGAGGTCATCCGCCTGGACGGCGCGCTTCGGATGGCGGCGCGATGACCCAGCCGGGCGATGACGGGTCGCCGCCCCGGACGCGCCAAGCCCCGGACGCCGGCGCGGCGCGAGCCGTGACCGAGCCGCTGGTCACGGTCGCCCGGCACGGCGCCGCCGCGCTGCTGACGCTGTCCCGGCCGGAGGCGTTCAACGCCCTCAGCCGGGAGCTGTGCGCGCAACTGGCCGACCGGCTCGACGAGGCGGCGGCCGACGCCAGCGTGCGCGCGGTCGTCATCACCGGATCGGCGCGAGCGTTCTGCGCGGGGGCCGACCTCACCGAGGTGCCAGCCATGATCGGGGCCGCGGTGACCGACGCGCTGCCGTTCGACCGCGTCTTCCAGACCCTGGCCGACTTCCCGAAGCCGACCATCGCCGCGGTGCGCGGGATCGCGCTCGGCGGTGGGTGCGAACTGGTGCTGGCGTGCGACACCGCCGTGGCGGGCCGATCCGCTAGGTTCGGCCTGCCCGAGGTCACCCTCGGCGTCATCCCCGGGGCGGGCGGCACCCAACGGCTGGTGCGCGCCATCGGCAAAGCCAAGGCGATGCGCCTGATGCTGACCGGCGACCCGGTCGACGCCGCCTGGGCGTGCGCGGCCGGGCTGGTGGCCGAGGTGGTCGATGACGAGCTCGTGATCGAGCGGGCGCTCGCGCTGGCCGAGCGCATAGCGGGGAACGCGCCCCGAGCGGTGCTGGCGGCCGCCGACGCGGCGCGTCGGGCACACGAGCTGCCATTGGCACAAGGCTTGGCCGTGGAACGGCGCAATTTCCTGCTCGCGCTGTCCACCGCGGACGCCCGGGAGGGATTGTCCGCGTTCGCGGCGCGCCGCAAACCTGAATTCACCGGCAACTGACCAGGAGCCCAACATGATTCTTGATGACTACCGCCCGGCATGGGCGAATGAGGAACTGGACGACCTGCGCGGCCTCGCCCGCACATTCATCGCCAAAGAAGTCGCGCCCAACTTGGCGCGCTGGGCGACCCAGCACATGGTGGACCGTGATTTCTGGCGCGCCGCCGGGAAAGCCGGCCTGCTATGCGTGAGCATTCCCGAGGAATACGGCGGCGGGGGCGGCACCTTCGCCCATGAGGCGGTCATTTACGCCGAGCAATGCCGGGCCGGGGATGACGCCTGGGGCAACATGGTGCACTCCACGATCGTGGCGCACTACATCAACGCCTTCGGCAATGAGGAGCAGAAGCGTCGCTGGTTGCCGGGCATGGCGTCGGGCGACCTGGTCGGCGCGGTCGCCATGACTGAGCCGAACACCGGCTCGGACCTGCAACGGGTGCGCACCCGCGCCCGCCGCGATGGCGACGACTACGTGATCAACGGCTCCAAGACGTTCATCTCGAACGGCACCCACTGCGACCTGGTGGTATTGGTGGCCCGCACCGGCGACGAGTCGGGCGGCAAAGGGCTCTCGCTGATCGTGGTGGAGACCGCCGACCTGCCCGGTTTCGAGCGGGGCCGGGTGCTGGAGAAGATCGGCCAGCACGGGCAGGACACCCGTGAGCTGTTCTTCACCGACGCGCGGGTCCCGGTCGCGAATCTGCTCGGCGAGACCGAGGGCCAAGGCTTCGTCCAGTTGATGCGCCAGCTCCCGCAAGAGCGCCTGATCCTCGCCGTCGGCGGGGCGGCGGCCGCGTCGGCGGCGGTGACGGAGACCATCGCCTACGCCAAGGAGCGGGAGGCGTTCGGCGCCAACCTGCTCAAGCTGCAGAACACTCGCTTCGTGCTCGCCGAATGCGTCGCGGACGCGCTGGCGGCCAACACGCTGGTGGACGCCTTGATCCCGCGCCACGTCGCCGGCGAGTTGGACGCCGCGGCGGCGTCGTTGGCGAAGTTCTTCTGCACCGACGCGCAGAACAAGGTGGCGGACCGGTGCCTGCAGATCTTCGGCGGCTACGGCTACATGGCGGAATACCCGATCGCGCGCCGGTTCACCTCGGCCCGCGTCCAGAAGATCTACGGCGGGACCAACGAGATCATGAAAGAGCTGGTGGCAAGGTCGCTCTAGCCGTTGCCCGCGCGGCAGCGATGACCGCAGTGCCCGAGCCGCTGCCCGCCGTTTGCGCGCGGCCGCCGTTTTCAACCACCGCCAGGCGCGGTCAGCCCGAGCCGGGGCGCCGACTCGGAAGTGAACGTGCCGGCGCGGGTCACCGTGTTGGGATAGGTTGATAGTCGTCCCCGCTGGCTCCTGACCAGTAGGGACGATCCCTGGCCTGGCCCCAACCGTAGCCCTGACCCTACGGTTGGACGAAACGTAGGGTCAGGGCTACGGTTGGCTAGTGTTGCCCAATCCTTATACCCCCGGGCGGGTGCCCCGACGTTTTGTCGGCCGGGCTGCCGAACTGCGGCAGATCAGGGCGGAGCTCGCGCCGGTGATCGCCTACGGCGAGATGCTGGGCGGCCCGCTGCTGTTGACCGGGCCTCGCGGTGTCGGCAAGACCTCGCTCCTGCTGGAAGTGCGCCGGTGGGCCGAGTCGGAGGGCTTTGTTGTCGCGCACACTTCTGGCGTCAAGTACCAGCCTTTCCTCGGCGATGTCTTGGACCGGGTGACCGCCGCGTTGCAGGCAACCACGGCTGCCGCGCCCCGACGCCGCCGAATCGAGCAGTTGAGTGCCACTGTCGGCGTTCCGATGGCCTCAGCCAGCGTGTCGCTGCGCTGGCCCGAAGCCGAGCAACTGAGCGCGGTATCACCAGCGTTGGTCAGCCCGGTCGAAGACCTGCTACATGAGTGTGCGGTCGCAGTGCGCGAGAGCGGCGGAGCCGGGCTGTTGCTTCTGATCGACGAGTTGCACGAGCCGCTGCGATCTATCGAGGCTGATCGCTACGTGCCCAACGCTGATGCTGTGCGAGATGCCGCGGTGATTCTCAATGTGTTGCAGCACTTGGACAACGATCGTGATCTCAATCCCCTCGGCATGATTGCCGCGGGCCTCCCCGAGGCCGGGACTCTGCTCATGCGGGCGGCGACTTTTGCCGAACGGGTCAACGAGATCCGCCTCGGTGAACTTGGCCCCAGCGAGGCGCGCGACGTGCTGAGTGTCCCAGCTGCCGAGCTCGGCGTACGGTGGCATGGCGACGCGCTCGCCGCCGCCATCGAACTCGCCGACGGATACCCCCAAGCCTTGCAGGTCATCGGCAAGTGGACCTGGGACGGCGCCGAACTTACCGAGGGCGCGGTGATCACCGAAGCCGACTTCCAGGCAGCCGTTCCGGCTATCACCGCCCATCTAGACACGATGTATGAGCGCCGCTGGGAGAGCGCCACAGCGACCGAGCGAGCTTTCCTGACCGCAATGGCGGAACTGGAGATCCAGTCCGAAGGAGGGCGGGTTCGTCGTGGCATGATCGCGGATCGGATGGGACGCAGCACCGACTCGATCGGTCCGATCCGGGATTCGCTGCTGAGCAAAGGGATCGTCGAGGATGCCGGACACGGGCTGGTCCGGTTCACGATCCCCGGTTTCGCTGCCTACGTACGCGAGAGCGCCTGAACTCAAAAGGGATTCCTCATCGTCCGTCATCTCCCGAGATCTCTGCTAGACGACACTCCAGGTGTATGTGGTTTAGGACTGGCTGGGTCACCGCGTCGTATATCGGTAGTCGCATCCTCGGCTATCCCGCGACGTGCGCTGACCTTGGTGAGATTGACCAGAGACAACCCTGCGCACGTGGGCGGTGTCCTTGCGGGTCCCCAGCCCTGGACTGGGCGGCGAACGAAGGTCACGCCTGAGTCCCGCCGAGTGGTGGGGTTTGGGCGGGTGCGGGGTGTCGGGCTGACGTGAGGGGTCATCGGCGGGGTTGCGCCGGTCCCGGCAGCGCGCCGCACGGGGTTAAGCCGCCGCGGTGAGGGGCCGGACGTTTGGTAGGCCTCTAGCCCGTTCGAAGGCGAGGTCAAAGGCAGATTGCATCGCCAGCCAGCCGCGGGCGGTCCCAACACCGGCTCGCTCCAGGCGAATCGCGAGACTGGGACTGATCCCCGCGCGGCCATTCAGCACCCGGCGCAACGTCACTCGGGAGATGCCGAGCCGGGAGGCTGTCTCCGTGACGCTGATACCGAGGTGTCCACATCCGTGAACTCGCGGTGGCGTTCGCGGACGATTTCTGACTTTGGCCAATGCCACGATCTCGTGGACAAACGGTTCGGACCTCGCCAGGAGACGTGACACGTCGTGGGTTGACGCCAGCGCCATTCGGTGGGCAAGGGGGGAGTTGAACCCCCACGTCCTCTCGGACACACGGACCTGAACCGTGCGCGTCTGCCATTCCGCCACTTGCCCACAGCGCTAGCCGCAGGTCAACCGCAGCCGTACCAGAGGCTAGCACGAGGCGTCGCGGAGCCGCCGCCGTCCGCGCGCCACAGGGGTCCGCGTCCCGGTGCGGCGCGCGGACCCCGTGCCGGACGTTTCCGACCAGAGCGACCGCCAGTACCATCGTTGGAGGACGCGTCGCTGCCGCGCGGCGTCAGGTGTATTTCGTTTTGTCCGCGCGGGGGATGTCGCGAACGCCAAGCATCGGCTGGCGACAGCCCGCTGACCCGTGGAAAGGAGGCCATCATGGGAGCACCCAGCGTCGCGCGCCGGCGCACTCATGCTGTCTCGGGAATCGGGACGGGCGGCGGCACTGGGGGTCCGGAATGAGTCTCGCCCAGCGCTTCGAGCGCCGTTTGGAGAGCCTTGTCGGCGGGGCATTCGCTCGGGTCTTCAAGGGCCAAGTGGAGCCGGTCGAGATTGCCACCGCGTTGCAGCGGGAGGCATCCGACAAGCGCAACGTGATGGGCAACGGGCAGCTTCTGGCGCCAAACCGGTACCGGGTGACGCTGGCCCCGTCCGACTTCGACCGGCTGGCGCCGTGGGAAGCGCCGCTCACAAACTCGCTGGCCGAGCTCGTTCAGGAGTACCTGGATGACAACGCCTGGCAGACCATTGGCGATGTCGAGGTGTACCTCGCCCAAGACGACGGATTGCACACCGGCGTGTTCGGGGTGGCCTCGCGGATGGAATCGGCCGCGCCTCCGCGCCGCCGGCCGCACGACTCACTCTCCCTGCCGATCGCCCCCGGGATGCCGCCCGGCGCCTACTCGCCGCAGTATCCCCCGTCGCCAGCGGGGTCGCCCTACCCGCCGCAGGCCTTCCCGCCGCAGCAGTACGCGCCGCCGCGCCGCGCGCGCGCCAGCGTGGTCATCGATGGCACCGATGAGCGTTACGACTTGCGGATCGGCAACAACTTCATCGGCCGCGGCGGTGACGTCGACCTGCAACTGCTCGACCAGGGCGTGTCGCGGCGCCATTTGGACATCGAATTCGACGGCAGCTTCGCCACCGCCAGCGACCTCGGCTCCACCAATGGCACCAACGTCAACGGGCGGGACGTGCAAAGCCAGACGCTGCGGCACGGCGACGTGATCCGAGTCGGGCACACCCGACTGGTCTTCCAGCAGGACCCGGGGTGAGATCCCGGGCGGCGGTCTCCACACACGCGGCGCCGCTGGACTCGGCGGCGCATGCCATCGGAGGCGCGCGCTCGTGAACTCGCCGTTGGCCGTGCAGCTCATGCGTTTTGGCTTCCTGCTGTTGTTGTGGCTGTTCGTGCTGGCGGCGGTGCGGGTGATGCGTGCTGACTTGCGCACCGCCGGCCAGCAGCGGGTCACCGTGCCACCCCCGCGTCGGCGCAGCCGCGCCCCCACACGCGCGCCCGCGCCCACCCCGCGTGGACCGACCCAGCTCATCGTCACCGAGGGCGGACTCGCCGGCACCAGGGTCGGCCTGACCGGGGCTCCGATCCTGATCGGCCGCGCCGACGACAGCACCCTCGTGCTGACCGATGACTATGTCAGCACTCGCCACGCGCGCATCAGCCTGCAAGACGGCGTGTGGTTCGTGGAGGACCTCGGTTCGACCAACGGCACCTATTGCGGGCAACGGCGCCTGGACGATCCGGCACCGCTCGAACCCGGGGTGCCGATCCGAATCGGCAAGACCGTCCTCGAGCTGCGGTGAGCGAGCGATGAGCAATTCAAGCCCCACCGGGACTTCGCTGCGGTACGCGGTGCGCTCCGATCGCGGGTTGGTGCGCGGCAACAACGAGGACTCCGTCTACGCCGGCCCGAGGCTGCTCGCGGTCGCCGACGGGATGGGCGGGCACGCGGCCGGCGAGGTGGCCAGCAAGATCGTCATCACCGCCATGGAACGACTCGACGAGGATCGCCCACCCGGCGACCTGCTGGCCACCTTGCGCGCGGCGGTGCTGGACGCGAACCGGGGTATCGCCGACGCGATCGAACGCGACGCGCGGCTGGATGGGATGGGCACCACGCTCACCGCGATGCGCTTCTTCGGCGGCCACGTGGGGCTGGCGCACGTAGGTGACTCGCGCGCCTACCTGCTGCGCGGCGAACGCCTGACCCAGATCACCCACGACGACACCTACGTCCAGTCGCTGGTCGACGCCGGGCAGCTCACCCCCGATCAAGCGGCCCACCACCCACGCAAGTCCGTCATCCTGCGCGCGTTGATGGGCGGCGACGTCGAGCCGGATGTGTCCATCCGCGAGACGCGCCGCGGCGACCGTTATCTGTTGTGTAGCGACGGGCTGTCCGATGTGGTCACCGCCGAGACCATCGCGGCTGCCCTGGGCGAAGGCGATCCCCAGTTCGCCGCGGACCGGCTCGTCGAGCTGGCGCTGCGCGGCGGCGGGCCGGACAACGTGACCGTGATCGTCGCCGATGTGGTCGAGGGCGGGCACGGCGACGACCTGCCCGTGATCGCCGGCGCGTTCGTCGACCCGACCGCGCCGACCGAGGCGAGCGACGCCAGCCCCGCCGAACGCGCCGCGCGGATGACCGAGGACCAGGCGGCGCCGCCGACCCGCCCCGCGCGCCGCCGGCGCCGCTGGTGGCGTCGATCGCTCGCCATCGCCGTCGTGCTGGTCGTGGTGATCGGCGGCGGGGCGGGCTTCTACAGCTGGACGCAGACGCAGTACTTCGTCGGCCGGGACGGCGAGGAGGTGGCGATCTTCCAAGGCGTGAACTCCGCCTTCGGACCGGTCAAGTTCTACAACGTCGCGGAGAACAGCGACATCCGGCTCACTGACCTGACCCCGGCGGCCCGCAACACCGTGGTCGCCGGCATCACCGCGCATAGCCTGGACGGCGCCCGGCAGGTCATCGCCCACCTGCGCGACCAACTCCTGCCGCTGTGCCCAACGTCAACGGTCGAACCGACGCCGACCCCACCGCTCACCGTGCCGACCGCCGTCGAGTCGTCGCTCAGCGCGCCCACTACCACTGCGCCCCCAACGACCGCCGGCAAACCGTCCGGCCAACGAACCACCGCGACCAGCGCGCCCGGCAAGCGCGGGTCGACCACCCCGCACCCGACCCCGCCGGCCCAATCCAGCCCGCCGGCCGCGTCCCAGACCGACACCTCCGCGAGCACTCCCCCGCCCACCCGGCAGCTGACGCCGGGCGTGGACTGCCGAACGCCGTGACGCCCGCCGCGCGAATGCCCCACCTCGGCGCGACGGCGCGTGTGCCGACCCGCCGCGCCGCCGAGCTTTGGTTGCTGCTGTTCGCCGTGGTGGTGGTCTTCGCAGCGGAGGCCATCGTGGAGTCGGCCCAAGGCGGACGCCTGGACTGGCACCTGCTCGCCTACGGCGCCGGGGTGCCCGCAGTGGCCGGCATCGTCGCCCATCTCGTGGTGCGCTGGGTCGCCCCGTACGCCGACCCGCTGCTGCTGCCGTGCGTGGTGGCCCTCAACGGCCTGGGCCTGGTGATGATCCACCGGGGCGACCTAGGCGTCGAACAGCAGTACCGAGACTCCGGCGTCCCATTCCCCGGCGCCGTCGCGCCCACCCAGGTGCTGTGGACGGCCTGCGGCCTGCTGCTGTTCCTCGCGGTGCTGGTGCTGGTCCGCGACCACCGCGCGCTCGCCCAGTACGCCTACACCCTGGCGTTGGTCGGGCTGTTCCTGCTGGTCCTGCCGGCGGTGCTGCCCGCCTCGCTCAGCGAGGTGAACGGCGCGCGCATCTGGATCAAGCTGCCCGGCTTCTCCATCCAGCCCGGCGAGTTCGCCAAGATCCTGCTCACCGTCTTCGCCGCCGCCTACTTGGTGGCCAAGCGGGACGTGTTGTCGTTGGCCGGGCGCCGGGTGCTCGGCCTCACCCTGCCGCGCGGCCGCGACTTCGGGCCGCTGCTGGCCGCCTGGGCGGTGTGCATCGGGATGCTGGTCCGCGAGAACGACCTCGGCACCTC
>WQZC01000073.1 GCA_009780925.1 Actinomycetes bacterium
GCCTCCAGCGGGGTGGCCTGCCCGCCGGCCCAGTTGGAGGCCCAGCCGTGGGACCACGTCATGCCCGAGTCAGCGATTGGATCCACGCCATTCTTCGCGCCCAGCTGCGCGGCGTTGTCCCCAGAGGTGTCGTAGATCAGCGGCGACAGCCCGTACGCCGCGCGCATCGCGGTCACCGCCTCGACCAACTTTCCGGACGGCGACAAGGTGTCGTAGTCGGCGGGCAGCTGGAACGTGGGGGCGTACCCCTCGATGGTCAGCGCGAGGTTGATGTACTGCGTCATGCAGTCCTCGGTGTAGGGCCACGAGCAGCCCGGCGGCAACGGGTAGTTGCCCTGCGCCGGGGTCGCCGCGACCGGCAACGGCGACGCGTAGGCGACGACCACATAGCCGCGCACCGTCTGGGTCGCGACCTGCTTGCCAATGGTTACCTTGGCGGTGACCGTAACCGCATAGCCACCGGGGCTAGCGGTCGGCTTGCCAGCGAGCGTCCCGGTCGCCGCGTTGTAGGTCACCCCGGCGGGCAACCCGGACACCGTCACCACCGGAGTGGCGGAGCCGGTGGGCACGCTGGTCAGCGCGGTCCCGGCGGGCACAGTCTGACCGGTCACCAGCACCGGGTAGGACTCAGCGGCGCTGATGGCAACCGACGCCTTGACCTCCGGCTGGTAGGTGAAGGTCAACGTCGCGGCCGCGCACGAGCCGTTGGTGAGCACCACGCTGACCGGGCCGGCAGCGTCGGTGGTCGGGATCGGGAACGTCATCGTGGTGGTGGTGTGCGTGGTGTAGTCGAACCAGCCGATCGCGGTGCCGTTCCAAAGCACCCGGGTCGTCGTCGAGGTCCAGCTGACCGAGGTTCCCGATCCGACGGTGGTGTAGGTGGCTGGGATGAACCCGTTGCCGGAGATGGTCACCGTGGTCGGGTCATACTGGCCGGCCGAAGCGGGCGTCACCGCGATGACCGCAGGCAGCGGCGCGCAGGTCGGATCCGGTGGTGGCAGGGTTGGCGCTTGCACGGTGACGGTCCGCGCGCCAGTGACCGCCTGGCGCAGGTACTTCACCTGCGCGACGACGAAGCGGAACTTCGCGCTCGTGCCGTTCGCCACCGCGTTGGTGGCCTTGCTGAACGTTCCGGTCTTGCTCACTGTGGTGGTGGAGACGTTGGCCCAGGCGGTGCCGTTGAGCCGTTGCAGCGTCACCTTGGTCCCGGCCTTGAACGGGGACACCTTCCCGGTCACGGTGGCGGTGTTGTGACCGGCCGTCGCTGTCACGTCGGCGCCGGTGAGCGCGGCCTTGGCGACCTGGTAGCCGTCCACATACCGCTTGGCCGACGCCGCCGCAGCCAGCTTGCTGGTCTTCGGCGCGTACACCCGGAACGCCACGTGCCCGGCCGTCTTGTCGGTCACCGCCACCTTGTACGCGCCGGCGGCGGTGGTGGTCTTGGTCTTGGCGACCGTCGTCCACTTGCTTCCCGCGAGCCGTTGCACATAGACCGCGGACCCCTTGGGTGAACGAGACACTTTGCCGCTGAAGGTGACCTTCGCGCCGATGGTCAAGCTGGCCACCGACGCCTTCGCGGACACGCTGCGCGCCGTCGCCGCCGCAGCGGCCGGCGCGGAGACCAACCCAGCGACGAGCACCGCGCCCAACACCAAGACCGCGCCGCCCCGACCGATCCGATGCGACGTACCGACCATCGTTGGCCTCCCATCTACCAAGCCCGCACAGCCTGGGTCAACCGGCCTTGGCCAACGCGGCGCCCCCGCGCTGACAGCCCTACCGCAATGCATAGCAGGCCGCGCCGCGCGACGCAAGTTGCCGAACGGCCCCATCGCGCGCATGAGACGGCGGTCACCAGCCGGCGCGTCAGCCCCGCTGGACCGGCCCGGCTGGCGCGACCCCGAGCGCGGTCGCCAACGCAGTCTTCAGCGCTGTTCTCAGCGCAATCTTCAACGCGGCTCTCAGCCGGTTCCGATGAGGATGCGCGGATGCGCCGCCGGGCTCAGCCACCGCATGATCGACACCAGCTCGCTCTGCCCGATCGCCACGCACCCGGCGGTCGGCCGGCCGTCGGTGACGTGGAAGAAGAACGCGCTGCCCGCGCCCTGGGTGACCGGGAACCGGTTGTAGTCGATCACCACCGCGTAGTTGTAGTACGGCGTCTCCGTGGCCAGATGCTCGTTCGGCGAGGAGGAGCCGGTGTTGAACGGGCAGGTGCCCGAGCAGCGCTGCATCGTGTTGTACAGCGGGCCGGCCTGGCTGATCCACCAGTACGACAGGTCCACGCGGGTGTACGGCAACCCGGTGCCGGGATCGCCCAGCGCGCCGAACGCCTGGGTGAGGGTGAACGAGCCCATCGGGGTCGCCGATCGGCTCTCCGACGGGTGCGCGGTCATCCCCTGGCTGCCGATGCGCGCGACGATCGGCCCGCCCTTGGGCAGCCAGCCGCCTCCGGGCGCCTTGGTCCAGGCGCGCAGCGTCGCGGTGGTGGCCGAGGTGGACGATGCGGTGACGGTCACCACCTGGGTGGCGTTGCCGGTGGCGTAAGCCAGCGGCAACGCCTGCCCCTTGACAGGCGCCGGTTTCGGCTTGGTCGTGCTCGGTTTGGGGGTCGGTTTGGGGGTCGTCGCCGGTTTTGGCTTGGTGGTGACTTGCGGCTTCGCCGTGGACTTCGGCGGAGGCGGGCTGGCTGACGCCTTGTGGGACGGCTTGACGGACGGCCGCGTCGTCGGCGCGGACGGTTTGGGCGACGCGCCACTCGCCCCGGACGAAGCCGACGCGCCCGTTTCGCGGGCACCCTCCGCCGCCGGCCCCGAGGTCGCCGATGCGCGCGTGGTTGACGGCACGACCGGGGCGGGGCGGAGCGCGGTGACCACGGTCGAGGCCGATGGCGGATCAGCGGTCAGGGACGGGTCAGCGCGCCCCCCGGTGGGACCCGCAGCGGGGCCCGCGCCCGGTGTGCCGGTGAGCACCACCAACGCGACGCAGCCACCGATCGCAGCCACCACGGCACCGGTCGCGATCGCGCGCCAGGCAGACATGTGGCCAGTGTGACAGAAATCCACTCCGCAGACAGCCTGCGACACTTACTGTCATGGTTCTCGAAATCGCCGACATCCACGTCCGCCCTGGCTCGGAGGACGAGTTCATCGCCGCCTACCGGTCCGCCCGGCGCCTGGTGGCTGAGTCCGCCGGGTGCCGTTTGGTGCGGATGACCCGGGGCATCGAGTCGCCGTCTCGGTTCGTGCTGCTGGTCGAATGGGACGATGTGGCCGCGCACGAGCACAACTTCCGCGACACCGAGCGCTTCCCCCGCTGGCGCGCGGCCATCGAGCCGTTCTTCGCCGCGCCGCTGCACGTGGAGCACGTCGCCGACATCGACTGAGCCCCGGGGCCCCGCCCCGCGCTGGGCTGTACCCGGTGCAGCGGGCTGGGCCATCCCCGCCGCCGCGCCATAAGGTTGACGGCCGTGACCGCATTTTCCACTGGGCCGATCCCCACCGGGCCTATCCGCACCGCGCTGACCATCGCCGGCTCCGACTCCGGCGGCGGGGCCGGCATCCAAGCCGATTTGAAGACCTTCCTCGCCTGCCGGGTGCACGGCATGTCGGCGATCACCGCCGTCACCGCGCAGAACTCGCTCGGTGTGCGCGCCATCCACGAGCTGCCCCCGGCCGCCGTGGTGGCGCAGATCGAGGCGGTGACCGGCGACATCGGTGTGGACGCCGCCAAGACCGGCATGCTCGCCTCGGCGCCGATCATCGAGGCGGTGGCCGAGGCGGTGCGCCGGTTGGCGATCGGCCCGCTGGTCGTCGACCCGGTGTGCGCCTCCCAGCACGGCGACCCGCTGCTGCGCCCGGACGCGCTGGCCGCGCTGCGCGAGCTCATCCTGCCGCTGGCCACGCTGGTCACCCCGAACCTCGGCGAGGCCCGGCTCCTCACCGGCATCGAGCTACGCGGCCGGGAGCAGATGGCCGACGCGGCGCGGGCGCTGCACGAGCTGGGTCCGCGCTGGGTGCTGGTCAAGGGCGGGCACCTGCCGGACGGGGACGACGCGGTGGACCTGCTCTACGACGGGACCGCGTTCACCGAACTGGCCGCGCCACGCCGTCCCACCGCGCACACGCACGGCTCCGGCGACACTCTGGCGTCGGCGATCTGCGCCGCGCTGGCCCGCGGCCTGGACGTGCCCGCCGCCACCGCCGAGGGCAAGCGGTACATCAGCGCCGCCGTGGACGGCTCCTTCCCGCTGGGCGCCGGGCTCGGCCCGGTGGGCCACTTCTGGCGGATCCGCCACTGGCCCGAAAGTCGCGAAACTTACTAGTAACTCCTCGCGAAACTTACTAGTAGACCCTCGCGAAACTTACTAGTAGGGGTACGGTGGCAACGTGGAGTACCGACCGCGAGTCCTCGATCCGCACCTCGACCGCCTTCTGGCCGGTCTGCCTGCCATCTCCATCGAGGGCGCCAAGGGGGTGGGCAAGACAGCCACCGCGCAGCGTCGCGCAGCGGTCACGCTGGCTCTCGACTCCACAGGAACCAGGCGGTCAGTGCGGGCCGAGCCAGAAATGATCCTCACCCAGCCCACCCCGCTATTGATCGATGAGTGGCAGCTGGTTCCCGAGGTGTGGGACGTGGTCCGCCGCGCTGTGGACGCCGACCGCGCCCCCGGGCGCTACCTGCTGGCCGGATCGGCGCTCCCCCCCGAAAAGGCACGAATACACTCCGGCGCCGGCCGCATCGTCAAGATGACGATGCGGCCGATGACGCTCCCGGAACGCGGCGTATGCGCGCCAACCGTTTCCCTGGCAACCCTGCTCGCCGGCGGCCGGCCGCCAATATCGGGAACGTGTGGCCTGAAGCTGCCGGATTACGCGGCGGAGATCGTCGCCTCCGGCTTCCCCGGAATCCGTCAAGACCCCGCCGCGCTGCGGGGCGAGATGGTCGAGTCATACATCGCGGAAATAATCGAACGAGACGTGCCAGAACTCGGGGCGGACATTCGCCGGCCGCGGCAGCTGCGAGCCTGGTTGGCCGCCTACGCAGCAGCGACCTCCACCACCACGTCGTATACCCGGATCCTCGGCTCCGCGACACCGGGCGAGACCGACAAACCGGCACGTGCCACCGCAGACGCCTATCGGGCGCTGCTGGAACGCATCTGGATCCTCGATCCGCTCGACGCGTGGATCCCGGTGTTCAACCCGCTCAAACGGCTCGCGCAAGTGCCAAAGCACCATCTCGTGGACCCAGCCATTGCCGCCCGGTTGCTCGGCGCCACCGTTGATTCGCTACTCAGGGCGGACGGCCCCCACGAATCGCGCCGTGAGAGCAATCTGCTCGGCGCGCTGTTCGAGTCTCTCGCGGTGTTGACCTTGCGGGTCCTCGCCCAACCGCAGCAGGCCAACGTCTACCACTTGCGCACCCATCGAGGCGAACACGAAGTGGACCTGATCGTGGAGCGTCCCGATCACAAAGTGCTGGCGATTGAGGTCAAGTTGTCCTCAGCGCCCAGCGTTTCGGACGCCAAACACCTAAACTGGTTGGCGGCCGAGATCGGCGCCGATCTGCTCGACAAAGTGATCATCAGCACCGGCCAGCACGCCTACCGACAAGAGGATGGCACCGCCGTGCTGCCGCTCGGCCTGCTGGGCCCATAGCCCGCGTCCCGCACGCCGCCCGCGCGGCGTCGGCGGGATGGCGTAACCTGCTGGTCGTACACGGGAGCCCGGTGAACCGGGCTGAGAGGGCAGCTGGGGAGCCGCCGACCGTAGAACCTGATCCGGTCAATGCCGGCGTAGGGAGTGGCCGGGCGCCCCGACACGACGGGAGCGCAACATCACCAACACGTCAGCGAGCGAGCCGCGCGCCGAGGCCCCGCACACCCTGGTCGAGCCCGCGCCGCGCGCGCTGCGGTTCATCGACCAGCTGGGCATGTGGGGCAACCTGGGGGTGAGCCTGCTCGGCTTCACCGGCGCGATCTTCGTGCTGGCCCCGATCGGCGATCCGGGCATGGCGCTCGGCGCGGCGCTGTTGGCGCTGGTGGTGGGCACCCTGCTGGGCACGGCGGGGGTGGCCGCCGCAGCGGTGCCCGGGGCGCGCACCGGGGCGCCGGCGATGGTGCTGCTGCGCGGGCTGTTCGGCACGCGGCCGTCGTATCTGCCGACGGTGCTCAACGTGATGCAACTGGTCGGCTGGACCACCTTCGAGCTGGTCACCATTGGCACCGCGCTGCACCAGGTCGCCCCGTCGATCCCCAAAACCGGTTACGTGATCGCCGCCGGCGTGGTCAGCACGCTGCTCGCGCTGCGCCCGTTGGCGTGGATCCGGGTGCTGCGCAAGTACGTGGTGGTCGCCGTCATCGCCGCGCTGGGGTACTTGTTGATCCAGTTGCTGCGCCACCCGCTGCCCGCGCTCGGGCACGGCAGCTGGGACGGGTTCTGGATCGCGGTGGACACCGTGATCGGGGTGGCGATCTCCTGGGTGCCGCTGGCCGCCGATTACACCCGACACGCACGCTCCGCGCGCGGCGCGTTCGGGGCGGCGTTCCTGGGCTTCTCGGTCTCGCAGATCGCCTGCTACACGGTTGGGCTGATCACCCTGGTGACGGTGGCCGGGCGCGACCCGGGGCAGATCTTCTCCTCGTTCATGGCCATCCCGGTGGGCACGGCGGCGTTCGCGATCCTCGCCCTGCGCGAGGTCGACCAGTCCTTCACCGACATGTACTCCACGGCGGTGTCGGTGCAGAACATCCGCCCGCGCTGGGACCGCCGAGCGCTGGCGGTGGCCGTCGGCGCGGTCGCCACCGTGTGCGCGGTGGCGCTGAACATCGCCGACTACGAGAACTTCCTGCTGCTCATCGGCTCGGTGTTCGTGCCGCTGCTCGGCGTCCTGGTGGCCGACTACTACGTCGTCTCGCGCGCCGACTGGAACGCCCGCTGGGATCTCGGCGAGCGGGTGCCGCCCCGCTGGCGCACCATCGCGCCCTGGCTGATCGGGTTCTGCGCCTACCAGCTGATCAACCCCGGCACGATCTCGGTGTGGCAGCGGTTCTGGACGGACGTCCAGTCCTGGCTGCGGTTCACCCCGCAGACCTGGATGAGCGCCTCGCTGCTATCCTTCGCGGTCGCCGCAGTCGCCGCCCTCGTCATCGGCCTGGCCAAGCCCAACCGAACCGAGACCGCCAGCGGCGGCCGCTAGCGCGATCGTCCCGCTGGGTCAGCGCGCGAGGTGGATCGGAGCCCAGCCCGGCCAGAGGGCCGGTCCGACGGCTTTGCCTCGCTCGTAGTGGGCGACGCGATGGAACGGCCGGTCGGCAACGCTGTTGTCATAGAAGTCGGCTCGTTCGGAAACCGCGGCGGCTTCAGCGACCAGCGGCCAGAGCCGTTGGTGCCGTGCTCTGACCTTGTCTTCGGGCACATCGTGCCCGCCCCGACGCACCCGCTCGGCGACACGGCGAACCGAAAGGTCAACCGGCACCATGACGACGTGCAGATGTGCCAGGTAGCCGCGCGCCAGTGCCTGCTCGACTAGCTCCATCTTGCTTAGATGGCTGAACACGGTTTCCGTGATGAACGATGCCCGCTGCGCCATGAGCTCCCGCCGTTCGGTGGCGGCCAGGGCCGCAGCCGCATGGGCGTGCTCCACAGTCGCGTCCGGCCATTGTCGCGCGGCGATCGCGTCGGCGTTGATGACCGGCAGGTGGGTCACCGGTTGCAGGACGCGCGCCACGAACGTCGACTTGCCGGCACCGTTCGGGCCAGCCACCAGATGGAGTACCGGACTGCTCACCGTCCGGCCGGTGCTGTGTTGCGGAGGACCACGCGCCCGGTCGCGTCGGCCTCGGACCAGGTCTCCCCCGCCGCAGCGAACTCGGCGGCGAGATCGAGCCGCGCGATGCCCTCGACGAAGCGCTCAGCCCACGCCGCTCGCACCACTGCTTGCTCCCGCGCGGCCAACGCGTCGTAGGAGCCGTCGCCGGCGAGCACACGCTCGATGTCCCGCTGGCTCACCCCACTGGATGCCTCTAGCTCGCGCCCGATCCGAGCCCAGTGATCGATCTGTTGCGCAGCGCTGCGGCTGTTCACCACGCCCGCCAACCGAGCGCTCTGAAACAAGCCAACCGGAACCCGCACCGGCATCGTCATGCGCCCCATGGTAGCAAGTTGCTACACCTCTTATTGCGACCCCGGGGGCAGCCAAACCACGTGTCGCCGGCCCATTGCCTGGCCAGCTTGACCACGCAGCCGTCGCCCTCGCCTCCGGTGCAAGCGCCGACGCACTCGTCGCATTCCGCATTCGCCGCTGCGCGGCCTGACGAGATCGGGCTCTCGCTCGCGGGCTCAGCCACCGGATCAGGCAGCGGTGTCCGCGCTCGCGAAGATCAGGTCGCACGGTGGCGTGGCCCGCGCCAACCGCCCGTCCGTCGTCAGCAATGGGCATCGCCGCTGTTCGGCGAGCGCGACATAGATGCCGTCGAGGATCCGTATCGAGTCCCGCAAAGCGAAAGCGCGCAACAGGAGCGAGTGGTCAATCCGCACGTTCTCCTGAACTAGCGCCGCAGCATCGGCGATCGCTCGCTTCGCGGAGAACGAGGTCAGTTCGCCGGCGCGGAGCAACCGAAGGATCGCTGAGCTGACCTCAGCGAGTTGATGCCCCGGCGACACCAGCGGCTGACCGAGATGGTTGAGAACAAACGGTTTGTTGGGGCGATCGGCGACCACATCCACCAGCGCCGAGGCATCCACGACGATCAATCTTCGAACTCCTCCGCCACTGCGGCCATCAGCTCGTCAGTGCCAACAGCAGTGGCGCGCACCGGACGTCTCCGGGCACGCGCTATCCACTCCTGGTTGGCATCGTTCGCCATGGCATCCGCGAATGCTCGCTGCGCCAACTGCGATAGCGGCAGCTCACGTCGACGCGCCTCGTCATACATTACGTCAGGGACGTAGATGCTCACCTTGGGCATACCCCCAATGTACCCCCAGAGACGCCAGGGCAGCCGGAGACGCCATGCCGGGTGGCGCGCCGGGGTCGCCACCTCCTGATGCGCGCGGCAACGGCGGCCAGCGCGGCCCGACCCACCACCAACCCAGCGGCACGGACCACCGCCAGCGCGGCTCGGCTGGGCGGTGCGCCGTCAGCGCGGCGCCGCGGCCCGCCGTCAGCCCGACGGAGTGACCAGTTCCCCGACGATTCCGGCGATCTCGCCAGGGTCCAGCGCGAGCGCGCCGTCGCCGATGTTCAACTCCGCCGTCGCGCGCCCCGGTTCGGCGGTCGACCGCCACGGCCCGCCCAGCGCGACTCCGTTGGCCTCGGCGTGCGCCAACAATCGGGAATTGATCAGATCCGGATCGCCCGGGGCGAAGACGAAGAACTGATTGGTGTGCGGAACCGACGGGCTAACCGTGATCCCAGCCGGCAAGGCGGCGGCGAACGAGCGCGCCCACCGCGCGCAGGCCGCCATCAGCGGCAGCCGACGGCGCAACCCGGCCAGCGCGGACACCGCCTCGGCGGTGTTGCGATAGATCGTTCCCCCCATCCGCCGGCGCCACAGCCGGGCCTCGGCGAGGACGTCCTCCGCCCCGAGCAGCACCGATCCCGCCAGACCGCCCAGCCCCTTGTAGAAGGACACGTAGACGGTGTCGGCCAGGGCCGCGATCTCCGCCAGCCCGCGGCCCAGATAGTCCACCGATTCCCAGATGCGGGCGCCGTCGATGTGCAACGCGACGCCGCGCTCATGGCAGCGCGCCGACAACTCCGCCAGCTCGTCAAAGGTCGGCAGCAGGCACCCGGCGTCGCGCAGCGGCAGCTCGACCAGCACAGCGGCCAGCAGCCCGGGAATCGCTTCCAGATGAGCGGCGGTCGGCGCCTGCGCGCCCTGCGTCAAGTGCTCCATGCGCAGGTGCTGCACAATTCGCGGGCCATCCTCCTCGTGGACCAGCAGATGGCTCAGGTCAGGCAGCGCCACCCGAACGCTGCCCGCGCGCTCGCTGTGGACCCGCAGCGCCGCCTGTTGCGCCATGATCCCGCTGGGGAAGTAGGCCGCCGCCGGTTTGCCCAGCAATGCCTTGACTTCTTGTTCCAAACGCTCGATCGCGCCGTGCTCGGCGTAGGTGTCCCATTCGTCGATCCCAAATTCGGCGCACGCCGCAGAAAGCTCAGCGAAGACGGCGGCCGGATGAGCTGGCCGCAGCCACGTGATGGTCTTCGGGCAGCTCGCGTACGCCTTGTTCAAACGGAGGACCAGATCATCGGCCATGAGGGCACACTACCGTCGCGGACCGCCCAGTCAGGCTAGTGCCAGCCGCTCGACGCGCTGCCCAGTGACGGCTGCGACCAGGTCGAAGTCCGTGTCCACGTGCAAGACCGTCAACCGCGCCAGTTCAGCGGTCGCCGCCACCACCAGATCCGCAATGGACACGGCCCGGTGCTCGCCGCGTTCGGTGAGCGCCAGCTGCACCCGCACCGCCCGTTGCTCGATCGCGGGTGTCAGCCACTCCAGCGGCATCTGGGCCAACGGAGGGGAGCCGGCCTCGCGCCTGGCGGCGATCGAGTCGCGGAAGCTGAAGCCAATCTCCAATCTGGTGACGGTGCTGACCCGCACCAGGCCGCGCTCGATCCGGTGGGCCCAGGTCTCCGGGTCCGAGCAACTGCCGAGCCGCACGTAGGCTGACTTGTCGATCAGCCAGGTGGTCATCGCCACGCGGCGCCCATCACGTCAGGATCGAGCAGGTCGCTGGCAGCCTCGGACGCCCGCTTCAAGTCGTTCACGCTGACCGCGCCGGGCGAATCGGTCTCCCGGTCAAGCTGACGCCGGAGGTACTCGTTGCGCGACAGGCCCGCCGTCGCGGCTTGCGCGTCAATACGCTCAATGGCGCCACTGGACAGCCCCCGAATGAGAACGTCCGGCACCTCGACACCTCCAATCGTTTGGAGATATCACGACATCACCAGATCCGCCAGCGCCTCTGCCGTAAGCCTTGCTAAGCGACCCCAGGTTCAGTCAAGGGCTATGCACGATCCAGGTCAAGCGGTATAGATTAGTATCGGTGAAGCCGATGCGGCACCGGGACCTCGTTGCTCGACTTGCCGACGCGGGCTGCTCCCGAATCCGCACAGGCCGGCACGAAGTCTGGGAGTGCCCGTGCGGCCGGCACCGCGCCCCGATCCCCAACCATGGAACAGGCGCGACGATCCCGGCCGGGACAGTGCGCTCCATCGCCCGCCAACTCCCCTGCCTGCCCGAAGGGAGCATCCAATGAGCAGGAAATCCGCCCTTCCGGCCCGGCCCGCCTACGTCGTCACCGCGACCCGCGAGGGACGATGGTGGGTTCTCGACGTCGAGGGCATCGGTACGACCAACGTCCGCCGCCTCACCGAAGCCGAGGAATGGGTCCGCGACCTGATCGAAGCCATGACCGACGCGCCAGTGCCGGCCGAAACCCCAGTGACGATCCGGCTCGCCGGAGAAGACGGCTCGACCATTGCTGAGACC
>WQZC01000074.1 GCA_009780925.1 Actinomycetes bacterium
GGACGCCTCGCGGAACTCCCAGACGCGATCCACCTGATAACCAAACTCGAACTCTACCGCCTCGACTGGTAACCCAGATGAATAACACCCTCAGCTGCGCTGTTATCTCGGTGCCACCAGTCGCGGTGAGAGCGGTCAGGTCTTCCTGCGAGGAGATTCCTTCAATCTGCGAGCACGGGCCATACAGCTCGAAATCGCCTATGGGCACAGGGCTGCGGGTGGCCGTCCAGACAGCGCCAATCTGTAGGAGATAGCCATCTTTGGTGAGGGACACGGTCGAGTGAGAGACTCCTGCGCCCTCCGTGGACCAGCCCGCCCCAATCAGCTTCTGCTCATAACTCTCTGTCAGCGCGTACGCTTGTGTCTCATCCCTCGGACGCGCGAAGTACCCGAGCACCACCCCCATATAAGGTGGGGCACCGTCATCGTTGCAACTGTTAATCACATAGTTCGCGCCGTCGACTTCAAATCCGGTGGTCCCGACTAGTTGCCGGGCGGCGGCCAGCGTCTCCGAGAACACCTCGTTTTGTGTTTTCACGCTCTTTTCCTTTCCTCCAGCCCTTGTGCTGCACCCGACTAACAGGGCACCGGTCACAACGACACACAACGTTAACAGCACGAGCCAATACCAGCGGCCCATCCGACCTCGCAACCGCCCGCGCGCAACACCCGGATCACGCGAAGAAATCATATACACTCACCAGCAAGCCCCCTCACTGCAACAGCGCAGCAATATCGCCGCCAACAGCGTTCGCCTCCATCAAAGATGTGATACCGTCTATCTGCTCGCATGGACCGAAGAGGTTAAACGCGCCAATCGGGTCGATCCCCTCAGCGGGCAACCAAACAGCGTCAAGTTGCAGCAGGTATCCGCTCTTGGTCAGCGACACTGTAGAATGCGACACGCCCGCGCCTTCCGGCGACCACCCCGACTTGATCAATTGTTGCTGGTAACGCTCGGCCACGGCCAGCGCACGGGCCTGGTCCATCGGTCGGTCAAAAGTCGCGACCACTGTCCCCTGATAGGGCGGGTCACCTTGATCGTTGCAACTGTCAAGCCCATAGTTAGCCACCCGAATCTTGACGCCGGTCGAATTCACGATCTGCCGCGCGGTGGCCAGGGTGTCCGCGTACACTTCAGTTCTGGGTATCATATTCTTTCCTCTCCCGCCAGCGGTAGCGCCGCACCCGTCCAGCGCGGTTCCACCGACCAAGGCACCCAACACCCACACCAAGGCCAGACACCATCCGCCTCGGCAGGCATGCAGTCGGCTAGTGATAGTGGCCTCCGGTGGGTGTTCGGCTCGATTCGGGGTCCACCTCGTGGGTGGGGTGTACAGCTATCCCCACCTGTAGGGTGACGGCCACGGTGCGGCCCGGCGCGGTCATGCCGTCGGCGAGAATATGCTGGCCATTGCCGGTCACGACGTCCGCGATGTTGTACAACGACTCGCTACCGGAATCGTAGTAACGAGAGTGGTTGGCGGTGTCCAGCAGGCCACCGGAATCGCGGTCGACCGCTTCGGCCTGAAACCGCGTCCCACCGTAGCCCGCCTTCGCCGGGTCATTGCCCAAGCCGAGGGAACCGAGTTTCAACCCGCCCGTGTCGGCTTGCGCGAACGTGACCGGGTCTTTGGACGCCGACCCGACATACACCTGACTTGTCGGTATCCCGAGGTCCCTGGCGGACTTGGCCTTGTCGGTGCCCGGACTACCAATCAGCACTATGTTGGTCGGCCGCATCCCATCACTGACCGCCGCGTCAGCGACCGTGGCCGAACCGTACGAGTGCCCGATCACCGTCACATCATCCACCCCGATGTGACTGGCCCGCAGGCCCGCCATGTCCGAAGCCAACAGCTTCGCGCCATCACGCGCAGCGTCAGTATCAGCGACATGCTCAAAGTCGGGCGCGTCATAGCCCATCCACTGCACCACGGCAGTGTGGGAACCCGGGTCAGCGCGGTTGGCTTCCCACCAAAGCCTGGTCGCGTCGGCATTGCCGAGGTAGTTTCCCAAATTGGAGTCCAAACCCGGCACGCACACCGCTGTGTGGCTAGCGGTGTCAGGATTACCGATCGCAATCGCGGCCCTCCCTTTGCCGCCGAATGCCATGGGGTCGTAGATCCACAAGTACACCAGCGCGCCAGCTGTCTTGCCAGCATCCTTGGCCATACCGTCCAAACATGCCTTGGCGTTGCGATATCGGGTCAGATCGTCGGCGGTCAGCCCGAGCTTGGCCAGATCAGCCGGATCCAACCACTCCAGATCCGATAGGCTCAGCCCGTCCGCGCGCATCACGGACTCCACTCGCGCCTGATCAGCAAGCGCCAGCGCCACGTTAGCGATCGATCGGTACTCGACCGGCATGCCGTCAATACCGCCGATCAGGGCGGCCTCCTTTCGAGCCAGCGCTTTGGCTTCCGCGGGTGAGAGCACCTTGAACAAGGCCACCAACTGAGCCGGGGTGAGCCGCTTCAGGTCTCCGGCGGCGGCGCGCACGAACGCCGCGTCCGAGCTCGAAACGACGATGGACGCCGCCGCCCGCAGTTTGGGCGCGATCCGCGCCGCGACCTGCGCGAGCGATTCGTCGGCCCGAGACGCCACCGCCCGATACTCGAGCCCCAGGTCGGCAAATCCGCGCTCCACCTGGCCATAGGCGTCGCGCAGGGCGTCGACCCGCCCCTCCAGCTGGCCCGGCGCGGCGATACCCCCGGAGGTGTACGCGTCCGCCCGCAGCGCGTCGAGCAAGTCCTGCAGCGAAGGGTGCAGGCCACCGTCCTCGTCGACCCAACACGTGTACCCCGACACCGCGATGGTTCCGGCCCGACGTCGCAGCGACAGCTCCCGCGTGATGAAGTCATCGAGTTGGTGCGCGTAGCCGAGCGCGATCCCCGCCCCATCGTCGAGCTCGGGGCCAGACATGCCCGCCTGGATCGAGACTTCGCTGAACCGCCCCGCCATCGCGGTCCCGGCCGCGCCCTCCCAGAGCGATGGCAGCTCACCGGCCGCCATCCGCATGTCGCCGGCCACCTTGGCCAGCGGCCCAGTGCAGGCGCTCAGCTGTCTGGCTAAGGCGCGCAGCGCATCCGGGTCACCCTTGACGATCATTCGCCGGCCCCTCCTAACCACGCGCCGATTTCGCCAGCGCCGCGTCGGCGGCCCGCATCGACGCGATCCCAGCGTCGATGTCGTGGCCCATGGCCGACAGCGCGTTGGACAGTCGCTCGTGCAGATCCTGCGCCGCGCTCACCACCAGATACACCCCGTCGGACACCAGCGGGCCAACGGCCCCGTCTCGGACCTGGCACAGCGCCTCGATGGCGGAGCGGTCCGCCGCGCACAGCGCGACTGCCCGCTCCAGCCCGTCCTGATCGATCCGCAGCCTTGGGGTCATGCGGCGGATCCTGACCGGGCCGGCCCCGCCCAGACCGGCACCTGAACCGGCGCCAGCTGACCGGGCGTGGCCACCAATAGGCCGCGGCCGGGAACCACCGGGCCGCCGATCGCGCTGGGCGAGAGCCTTATTCCGACCAACTCCCCCGGGCCGAAGTCGCGCGGCGACAGCAGCAGCCCCTGCTTGTGGCCGCGCAGCTCGGCTGGCCAACCGGACAGCCCCGCGCCGAGCCCGTCCGGCGAGCCAGCCACGATCAGCCCGCGGCGCGCGTCGGGCGCCTCGCGGGCGAGCCGGTGCAGGGTGTTCTTGCCGGGCGCGTCCCGGTACCGCTCCGCGTCGTCGAGCAGCACCACCAGCCAGCCGGGCGCCGGCTCGGCGAGCAACGACTCCCAGGCCTGCTCGTCCGTGGCCGGATTGACCAGGCCACGCACCTGGGGCATCCCGGTGAGCGGCGCGAGCGGGCCGTCGGCGGCCACTCCGAGGACCAGTTCCGCGCCAGCGGCGGCCAGGCTTCCCGCGAGCACCGCGAGCGCGTTGCTCCGCCCCGATTTCGGTGGCCCCGCGATGAGGAAGGTGGGGGCGCGCTCGGCCAGGTCGACGCCATATATCGACAGCTCATCGCCGCCGACGCCGACCGGCAGCCACATCGTCCCGCCGTCGGCGCGCGGCAGCGCGAGCGCGGCGTCCAGGTCGATGCGGGCCGGGATGGCGTCGAGGCGGAATGGGCGCAGCGCCGGGGGAACCGCGGCGTCACGCAGCTGGGCCCGCTCGCCGATCGCGGTCACCGCGCGAGCTTGCGCCGCGCCTTCGATATCTGGGTCGAGCAGCGCGATCTGGGTCTCAATCGCGTTGTCGCCCGCGAACGCGCGCCCGGGCGCCAGCTCCTCGGGAATGCTCCGCGACGGGACACCGGCCATCGAGTAGTCGTCGCGGTCCGGCAGCCGCAGCACCAGCTTGTTCTCGGTCAGCGCGGCCATCCGGGCGACGACCAGGCTGCGGTCCCCGGCGATGATCAGATGCAACCCGACGGACGCTCCCTCCCGCAGCATGGTCATGACCAGGTTGGTGTAGCGGTCGTTGTCCAGGCTGCCGATGGACGGCACGAACGCCTCCCACCGGTCGATCATCAGCAGAATGTGCGGCAGCCGTTCATCAGGCGGCACCGCGCGGCGCTGCTCGGAGATGTCGGCCCAGTTGCCGGTCGCCAAGAGTTGCTGGCGCCGCTCGATCTCGGCGCTGAGCCGGTTGAGCAGCCGCCCGGCCCGCTCGGTCTCCACCCGGCCGACCACGACCGCGCAGTGCGGCAGGGCGAGCAGCGCGTTGAGCGCCCCGGTGCCGCAGTCGATGCCGTAGATGTGCGCGTTGCGCACCGAGGTGGTGCGCGCCACCGATGCGGCCAGGGTGCGCAGGAATTGCGATCGGCCGCTGCGCGGGCCGCCGACGAGGTACTGGTGCCCGAAGGTGTTCAGGTCGATGGACGCGGGAAGCTGCGCCTGCTCGGAGGGCAGGTCGGTGCGGCCGAAGACGATGGGGCGCAGCTGGTCGGCCTCGGCGCCGCTGGCCGGCGGCGCGATCTCGTCTAGCAGCAGCAGATCGGGCAGGGCGTCCAGCCAGGGCCGGCGCTGCGCCGGGATTCCCGCCGCATCATTCGCCTCGCGAACCGCCGCCACCAGCGCCGCCAAGTCGGTGTCATCGGCCTGCACCGCCGCTTTGCCGCCGGCCGGCCGCTTGGGCGGGGCGTAGCCGTACTGCGCCCATCCGAGCGGGGCGACGAACGGCGCGAGCGCCTCGGCCACGCGCGCCCCGGGCCGGCGGCCGCCGACGCGACCGGCTTGGAACGGGGCCAGGCTGCCGTGCCCCAGCCGGGCGTAGCCGCGTCCGGGCGCGGAGGCGGGGATCCGGGCCGCGTCCGGGGCTTCCAGCACATCGGTGCTGTCCCCGGGGTCGAGCACCCGCAAGGAGACGCGCAGGTTCGTGTTGGCGCGGATCTCCGGCGACACCGCGCCCGACGGTCGCTGCGTGGCCAACAGCAGATGGATGCCGAGCGACCTTCCCCGCTGGGCGAGGTTGACCAGTCCGGTGACGAAGTTGGGCAGGTCGCGCACCATGGACGCGAACTCGTCGATCACGATCACCAGCCTGGGCAGCGCGGGGACCCCGCCGTCGCGGTCGCGCAACTCGGTGTAGTCCTCGATGTCCTTCGCGCCGATCGCGGCCAGCTGGTGCTCCCGGTAGCGCAGCTCGGCGCCCAACGACGCCAGCGCCCGCTCCACCAGGTGCGCGTTCAGGTCAGTGACCATGCCGACGGTGTGCGGCAGGCGCACGCAGTCCTTGAACGCGCTGCCGCCCTTGTAGTCCACCAGCACGAAGTTGATCGAGTCGGGTCGGTTGGCGATCGACAACGAGGCGACCATCGTCTGCAGCAACTCGGACTTCCCGGACCCGGTCGTGCCGGCGATCAGCCCGTGCGGGCCGTCGGCGCGCAGATCGAGCCGGAACGGCCCGCCGATGCCAGCGCCGAGAACGAACGAGGTGGATCGCGGCGCGAGCACCCACCCGGCCTGAATCGCCGACGCTTTGGGCGGATCCAGATTGATGATCTCCAACAGCCGCGCCGAGTCCGGCAGGTTCACGTCGCCCTCGTCGCGGCCCCGGTCGCGCAGTGGGGACAGCGCGCGGGAGATGTCCTCGGCGTGGGTCAGCGACAGCTGGTCGGCCAGGATCGCCTCCACGCCCGGGCCGGCGGCCTCGACCAGGCGCACCTGAGCCGGCTCGCCGGGCTCGGGCACGATCAGGGTCCGGCACTCCTCCGGCAGCAGCCGCTGCTCGGCCTCCAGGCACAGCGAGTACACCCCGACCGCCGGCCCGTCGGCGAGAATCGCCTGCACTCCCGGCAGCCCGCGCAACGCCCGCGCGCCGTCCAGCACCACGACCGTGGCGGCGAACACGACCGCAGCGCCGACCGAGCCGCCCTTGAGCCGTTGCCGCGCCTTGACCAGCTCGGCAAGCTCGCCCACCCGGGCCGCGGTGGACTCGCTGTCGGCGCCGACCAGCGCCAGCGGCTCACCCGGCGCGTCCCCGGCCAGGTGCGGCAGCCAGCGCAGCCACCCCCACTGGTCCTGCTGCCGGCTGGCGGGGGCGGTGGAGAGCAGGCACACGCGCACATCGCGGGGCGTGTGCCGCGCCGCCAGCTGGGCGAGCAGCGCGCGGGCGACACCGTTCACCAGGTCGGGTGGCCCGGCGACGCCGGCGACCCCGGCCGTAGCCAGCTCGATCGAGACCGGCACGTCCTGCAGCGTCGGGTGCTCCTCATCCCGACTGCCGGCGGCGACGATGGCCAGCTCAGCGGGGCGGTGCGCCGAACCGAGGCGCAGGGTCAGGAAGTCGTCATCGGTGGCCCGGCGCTCCCACAGCCGCGGCCTGGGCGCCGTCGTCACCGCGATGATCTCGGCGAGGTCGGGGCTGTCCGCCCGTCGGGCGGCCGTCTCAGCGGCCTGCTCGCGTCGCGCGTCCTCTTGCGCCTGGGCCGCCGCCGTCTGGTACTCGTCCCACTCCCGGCGCGCTCCCTGGCGCGACTCGCGCCGCTGGCTGACCCAGTTGCCGATCGCCATCGCCGGGGTCGCCGCCGCGAGCAGCAGATAGGTCATCCGGTGCATGGTCAGCGCCATGATCACACTGAGCAGGACGGGGGTGAGGATGGCGATCACCGGCAGCTTGCGACCGGCTCGTTTCGCCGGGGCCTGCGGCACGCTGACCCGGACCGGCGCGCGCCGCGGGCGGATGCGCGGCGGCCGCGTCAACTCCAAGGCGCCGTCCTCGGCGACGTGTACGGCGGCGGTCTGCCGGCTCGCCGCTCGGATCGCCAGCAGGCTGTCGCCCAGGTGCAGCACCTGGTCGGGCCGGACCGCGACCGGCCCGCCCTCGCCTTGACGGGGCAGCGGCGCCCCGTCGAGCAGGCTGCCGTTTCCGGAGCCGAGGTCCACCGCGTTCGCGCCGTCGGCGGTCACGGTGAGCAGCAGGTGCCGGCGGGACACCGCCGGGTCGTTGATCAGCAGCCCGTCGGCCCGGCCGATGACGTGCGCGCCGATCGGCAGGTCGAACACGGTGCCCGCGTCTGGCCCGCCGACCACGTGCAGTTGCCAGCCGCGCTCGCCGGCGGCCTGCGGCGGCTGGGCGCGCGTCGCGCCGCGCAGCGACAGGACGACGCCGGCCCGCACCCCGGCCTCGGTCAAGGTCATGGCACCGTCCGCGAGCCGGTCGTACACCCACAGCAACCCAGTCCCGCCGCCCCCACCAGCGGCTGGCCCGCCACCGAGACCGGGCACCGGCGCCAGCGCGTCGCGCAACTGGCCGACTGTCGCATCCGGTTCGGCGTCGATGTAGACGTCCTGGCTGCCCCCCGCGCCGGTCTCAATTGTGCAGCAGATCCTCATCGTGTCCATTCCCAACTAGTCATGATCAGATTCATCGGTTCGGGTGGTCGGTCATTGCCAGATGGTGCGCATTTGGGTGAACACCGACATCGGGTTCTCGCCGCGGAACAGGTCGAGGACCGCTTGGCCCTCCGGTGTCTGCGGGTCCAGGACGCGAACCGGTCCGACGTGTTGTGCCCAGGCGGTGGCGAACGCCCGCCGCCGCCACGCGGTGCCGGTAAAGCAGCTGGGCACCGCGTGCCAGACGACCGCCCCAGGCAGCGGCAGCCCGAGCGCGGCGCGCAGGAAGTATCGGCCGCGACGCCCCTCCGGCGGGGTCAGCACCCGCCGGCCGATCAGGAGCGCCGGCTCGCCGAGCGGCGCGATCGCCTCGTTGAGCGCGGCCGAGAACCGCCGCGACTGGTCGATGGGCACTCCCTCCAGCTCGCAATGCACCCAGCCGTCCACCGACGCGGCTAGCACGACCGCCTCCGCGCCCCGGTCGGCGGCTTTGGTGGCGCGAAGAGCGTCGGCGACCGCCTTGGCGATCGCGAGCAGCGCGTCGTCCGCGCCGGCGAGGGCGCGGCTCGCGCGGCGGGCGGCGGCGCCGACCCCCGCCATCGCGGCCCCAGACGCCACCACAGCGGCTATCACGGCCGGCCACGCGCCGGCGGCGAGACCGATCCCGACGACAAGCGCGGCCACCAGCAGCGCCAACCCCACCGGTCTGAGCCACACCCGCCAACGAGCAGCGGATGCGGGTCCCGGGCCGCCGACCGAAGCCCCGACGTCCACAGGCCCCGGGGCTCCGCGCGGCACCGCGACCGAGGACGGCGGCAGCGCGGTGGTGGCCACCCCAAGCGGCCGCTCGGCGCGCACCCGGGTGACCGCCACCTCCACCCCGAGGTAGGGCGCGCCCACCCGCCACCGCTCGCGCGCCGCCGCCCGATCCGCGATCGCGGCCAACGCCCGACCAGTCACCGCGTCCGCGACCGACCCGGCCGGGGCCGCGTACGGCGACAGCGCCGGGTCGCAGTGGCTGATGCCGCGCTCGATCAACCCATCCGGTGACGGAGCGTAGTACGCGGCATGCTTGCGCCCCAAGCGCGAGTAGTCGGCGTTGCCGCGCGGATGACGCCGAGCGAGGCAACACACCGCCCAGTTGTCTGCGACCTTGCCCGGGTCGTTCGGGTCCAGACGCAGCGAGCGGCCGCGCATCTGGGTGATCGCCCCGGCGGTGGCCGCCTCGGTCAGATCAATGGTGACATTGACGGCGGCGCAGTCCCAGCCCTCCCCGAGCAACGACCGGGTTCCGATCAACACCCGGCTCCGCCCCTCGGCGAAGAAGTCGGTGGCCAACCGGACCCGCTCGCGGCCGGTCAGGCCGGTGATCGCGACCAGCCCATGACCGATCGGGAACGGTTCCACTGTCGCGGCGGCCCCGCGCGCGGCAGCGAACGCCACGAGCGCCGCGCCGGTGGCGCCCGCGCACGCCAGCGTCTGACCGGTGACCAGCACCGGGTGACGCGGGAACTCGGCTCGCTCGTCCTCGCTGGCCAACAGGGCGAGCACGAGCCGGGCCGAGCCGGACTCCTTGCCCATGCCGGCCTCGCGCAGCGTCGCCGGCATGGTGGCGGTCTGCAGCTCGAAATCGCACAGCACCAGCGCTCGCAGCAGCGGGCCCAATGCCGCCTGCTCGGCGTCCAAGATCTGCGCGGTGGCCACCACCTTCGACTCCGAAAGCGCGCACAACCGATCCACCGGCGACATCGCGGCGGTCACGACCCCGTTCTTGCTCAGGCGATGGCCCAGCCCGGGCAGCACCCTACGGATCCCGGCCAGCACCGCCGCGTCCGCCGGATCACCGCTGACCGCCAGATGCCCGGCACAGAAATCCGCCAACACCGTCACCCAATCGTCAGCGTCCGGGACGGCCAGATCCTCCTCCCGCAGCTGCGCCCCTTCCGGCACCGGGATCAGCCCGTCATGGGCGAACCGCAACGCTGCCCGCGCCAGCTTCGGCTCAGCCCGCTCGAACGCCCCCCACGAGACCTGCGCACCATCCTCGGCGGAACGCTCCACCACCCGCCGCGCCAGCCACACCGCCAGCGACATGCTCCCCACCGCCCCGTCCACCAACTCCACGCTCAACGACGAGAACCGCGCGCCCTCCGTCTCCAACCAACCTTGCTCATCCAACGTCGGCCGAGTGAAATAGACCAGCTCCTGATACGGGGTCAGGAACCCGTCGCGCACCAGCGCGGGCACCGGCACCACCACATCGGCCTTGCCGAACAGATCGTCGTGCAGCGCCCGCTGCCAGGGCGCGAGCTCGGTGGGCGGAGTCGCGGTCAGCCCAATGACCTTGGTGCGCCGCCCGAGCAGTTCCACCACCACACGCAACACCGAGCCCCAAGTGGCCAACAGATGATGGCACTCATCCAAGACCAGCGTCCACGGGCCACTCGCCGCCGCCCGCTCGATCAACTCCCGGCCATTCGGGTGCAGCAGCGCGAGCAGCTCCTGGCTGGCGCCCTCCCGGATGACCCGCTGCCGCTCCCTCGAGTCGTGGTCCGGGTCGATCACCGCGATCGACTGGTAGGTCAACGCGTTCACCGAACCGGTCAGCTCATGATCGGTCGCGCACGCCGGCGCGTCCGGCGACGACGACGGGAACAGGGTGTCCCACGTCCGCGCCCACTGATCCTGCACCGCCGTGTTCGGCGAGAGCACCAACGTCCGCTGCCCCAACCGCCGCGCGCACTCCAACCCGAGCAGCGTCTTGCCCGCCCCCGGCGGCAGCACGAAGTACGCCCGATGGCGCCCGGCGGCCATTTCCGCGTCGAACCCCGCCAGGGCCTGCGACTGATACGGGCGGAAGGCACCGACGAACTCACGCGACGCCAAATCCGCGGCCGGCTTCGTCAACCCGCTCACGGCTCTCCGCCCGGGGGCCATTCCCAGGTGGTCATGATCGCGTCGAACAACTCGACGATGAGGCGCGTCAGCTCGCTGTCCGGCTTGCCGTCGCCGAACGTGCTGAACGAGACCGTGACCCAGCAACCAGCCGCCCCGGGGATGGGCATCAAGTAGGTGACCACCGCAGTGGGCACATCGACCTCGCCGCCCGCCGGTTCGACTCCCTCGGTCCGCACCCAGATCCCAGCGGCCGTCTCCACGGTGCGCGCGTCTGGATCGTCAAGCAGTTCGGCCATCACCAGCGGCGCGTAGTTCTCCGAAGTGATCTCGGCCGGCGGCTGGATCGGCGGCTCGATCTCGGCGACGATGAACGACGCGCCGGTCAGCACCCCGTGCCACGGCTCCGTGGGCAGGTACAGGTCGACCGCCCCTCGCGCGCGAGCGTCCGCCAGCGCGCTGCCCAGCTTGTTGGCGAGCTTGATCTGTAGCTGCCGCTTCTGGTCCGGGCCGATCTGCGGCGGCAGCTTGTCCAGCGACGCGGCGACAAGCTTGTCCAGTTCGCGATCGGTGTCCTCGCGCACCGGGACCCGGATCCACGGGCGGGGAAGGAAGATGCTGTACGCCAGTGCCACGAACGTGCCTTTCCCTAGAAGCCGCTCAGGCCCTCGGCTAGCTGCCGAAGATCATCACCAATGTGCCCACGGTCGACGGGGCC
>WQZC01000075.1 GCA_009780925.1 Actinomycetes bacterium
CGGGCTGCCGGGTAGCGCGCCCGCCGGCGACGTCCCGTGAAACACCCCCGCGAGCGCCAGCGCGCCAATGCTCAACGCCGCCAGCCCAGCGGCGAGCCCGGCGCGGAACTTGCGATGTTTCAACATCCACACCACACCCAATCCCCGACCGCCCGCGACTGCGGGCATCGCCCGCGAGCTGGTCCGCGCCACTTGAACACAATCACACCGTCACAACTGAACCGATGAGAGCGCTGTGAGACCGTTCGAGTCCGACACGCGCTGCCAATACCGCTCGCGAGCAGCCACCGCGTGCTACGGTCCAAGCTGGCTGGTGGACATGCGGAGCCTGCACCTGGCACCCGTTCATGGGCACGGCTCCCTTCCCATCAAGTGTGCGCGCCCCATCTGGCGTGCACGCGACCCGCGGCGCGGCCATCCGCATGGCCAACACAACGTTAGCCCGTGGCAGACGACTGCACCACACGTAGTTTTGACGCCGAAACCACGTTGTGCTGACACATCTCATCGAATCAGGCGAAGAATGTGTCGGAGGTCATAGTGTTTCTGTTCGTTCTTGGGCGGCGCGCGCGTACCACAACGTCGATGGCGGGTCTCGTGGCCCCCTCCACCGGCCGCTGCACCGTATCCGCGCGCTCGATCACCAACCCGGCGCCGGCCAGATCGGCGACCACATCGGCGGGGGTGAACAGCACCGCCGGGTCTTGCGGGCCACCGGCGCCGGCGGGCAAGTTCTCGCTGTGGTGGCCGACCACGAGCAGCGCGCCCCCGGACGCCAGCGCCGCCGCCGCGTTGCGCAGCGCGGTGCCGCGGTCCGGCTGCGGGAGCTGCAGGTAGCACATCAGCACCAGATCGACAGGCGCGTCTGGGTGATAGGTCACCGCGTCGGCGCACCGCCAGTCGGCCCAGCCGCTGGGACCCGATGCGCCGCTGGGACCCGATGCGCCGCTGGCCCCGGCGCGCGCGGCCAAGGCGCGCGCCTTGCTGATCGCGACGGCGGAGAAGTCCACCCCGGTGACCCGCCAGCCCCGGCCAGCCAGCCACAGCGCGTTCCGCCCCTCGCCGCAGGCGAGATCCAGCGCCGAACCGGCCGGCGCGTCGGCCAGCTCCTCGGCCACCCAACAGTTCGGCCCCACCCCCCAGATCAGCTCCTGGACCGCGTACCGCTCGTCCCACACGGCGGCCATCGTCGGTTGGCTCGTCACCGCTTGTCCTCCTGGTTGGTCGATTCGACGGCTGGACGCGATGGCTCCGGCGGCGCCGCGCTGGGCGCCGTCGGCTCCCGAGCCGCCACCGCCACGGGCTCGGCGAGGCGGTTCGCCGGGAATGGCTTGGCTGATTGGTAGTAGACCCGGGCCGCCGGAACCGCGACCAGCTCGCGCTCCGGGTAGCGAAGCGCGGTCAGCCAGCCACCGAAGACGCAGCCGGTGTCCAAGCACAGGGTGTTGTTCACCCATTCCGGCGTCGGCACTGGGGTGTGCCCGTAGAGCACCATCGCCGGCCCGCGGTAGTCCCGCGCCCACGGGTAGCGCACCGGTAGCCCGTACTCGTCCGTCTCCCCAGTGGTGTGGCCGAACATGCAGAACGCCTGCACCCGCCGCGACGCCCGACCCTGGTAGCGCTCGATGAGCCCGGCGTGCGCGACCACGAGCCGGCCCCCGTCGAGGACGTAGTGGCTCACCAGCCCGTCAAGGAACCGCTCCACTCGGGCCCGGAACTCGGCGGGCTCGGCCGCGAGCTGGTCCAGCGACTCGGCCAGCCCGTGGCTGCGCCGAACGTCGCGACCGCGCAACGCGCGCGCCAACCGGTTGTCGTGATTGCCGCGCACACACCACGCGTCGCCAGCCTCGACCATCCCCATGACCAAGCCAAGCACTCCCGGGACGTCCGGGCCGCGATCCACCAGGTCGCCGACGAAAACCACCCGCCGATCAGGGTGGCGCGCACCGATCAGCCGACCGGCGCCGTCGCGGGCCAGCCGGTAGCCGAGCCGGCCGAGCAGCGCCGCGAGCTCCGCCGCGCAGCCGTGCACATCACCGATGACGTCGAACGGCCCGGGCTGCGATCGCAGGTCGCTCGGCAGGCTCGCGCGCTGGACCGTCGCCGCGTCGATCTCGGCCACGCCGACGAGCGTGTGCACGGCGGCGAATCCTTCCCCGCTCAGCGCGCTTCGCTCGCCATGCAGCTGATCGAGCTGCTCGCGCACCACCCGCTCACTGATGCCGCGCTCCGGGCGCGCCGCGTTGCGCGCCAGGCAAACCTCCGCCGGCGCGTCCAGCACGATCGCCACCGACGGCACGTCATGCTCGCGGGCCAACGCGACCAACCCGCGGCGCGCGTCGGAGCGCACATTGGTCGCGTCCACGACCGTCAGCCGGCCGGCGGCGAGGCGCTTGCCGACGATCACCCGCAGCACCTCGAACGCGTCGGCGGTGGCCATTTGGTCGTCCTCGTCATCGGCCACCAGCGCGCGACAGAAGTCCGAGGAGACCACCTCGGTCGGCTTGAAGCGCGCCCGGGCGAAGGTGGACTTGCCCGATCCGCTCGCCCCGACCAGCAACACCAGGCTGGGCTCCGGCACAACGAGTTCCCGCGCCGCCGCCGCACCACCTGTCACCGGGGTCCCGCCAGACTCCGGCGGTGTCGCGCCGGTCATCAGCGGTTGGCACGGAACGCTGCTGGTCGCGGGCATGATCGACCATTCTGCACCGCGCGCCTCGGCCCGAGTCTGGTCAAGACTTCTCCGACCCTGGCCGACGGGTGCCGAGGGGTCACGCTGGCGGTGGCAGCCGCGGGCTGACCACCGCCACGCCGAGCGCCTGGCAGGCGTCAATCATGCGGCTGTCGTAGGTGATGACCGCGTCGGCGTTCAGCGCGAGCGCGGCGGCGATGTGCAGCGCGTCGAGGCTGCGCAACGCCGGATACGGCAGGAGCGCGGCCTGCCGGTAGATGGAGCGGTCGGGTGTGGCGAGGTCGAACGCGGCGAGCACCTCGGCAACCTCACCGCCGGTGGCGCCGATGCGGATCGCGACCCGGCCCAACTCAGTTTCCAGCAGATCACTCGACACCGTCTGGTGTTCTGGGTCAGCTAGCTCAGTGATCAGGGCACCGCTCTCCGGTTCCGCGACCAGGAGCTTCACCGCAGCCGAGGTGTCGATGTAGCGGCGCATCAGAGCCGGTCTTCGCGCAACTGATCAAGAATCGTCGAGACCGGCGCCACGCCGGCGGGGCGCAGCGGGAACCCGTCGAATCCACGCCGGCTGGCTCGTCGGGTGATCGGCAGCGCGGTTGGTTGCGACGCTGGGGTGAGCGAGCCGACGGGCACCCCGTTGTTGGTCAAGGTGAAAGACTCACCAGCCTGCAGCCGGCGCATGATCTCAGCGGAGTTGTTCCGCAGCCCACGTTGCGAAATCACCGTGACCATGTTGTCACTGTAGCACTATGCTACGGAGTGTCTCGGGTCTCGCGGACGCGGTGCGACCGACGCGGCAACTGGGCCGACCCGGCGTCGCGGCCGATCCGGCGACCCGCCCACCCCGACGCAACGCACTTGAGCTGACCCGCCACGCGCAGCTTAGCGACAGGCTGAGTGAGCACGAGGGCGGGCTGTGGCGATCAATCGGGAACGATGGTGAATGCGCGAATGTGCGCCGGGCGCAGGTTGTCGAAGTCGCGCCGATTCATGGTGGCGATTGTTGTGACGTTGAGCCGCTCGCCGATGGCCGCGAGTGAAGCGTCGGTTCCGCCTAGCCTGCGGTCGGCGTACTGACGAACGAGAGCTTCCACGCGAACCACGTCTACGGGAAGCAACTCGACAAGCTGGTAGGTGAATGTGCGGCCGGCGCCAATGCTGCTCAGAAACGTTGCTTCAGCGGATGGTCCCAGATTCCTGTCGAGCAGATAGCAGGTTTCGGCGATCACGAGTGGGGACACGAGCAGTGACGTGCGTCCGGTGCGCGCGAACCACCGCACACAACGGCCGTGGTCAGGCTCTGCCGCGTCAATCAAAGCGTATGCGACGTTGGTGTCAACCAGGATCACGCGAGGGCTCAGTTTCCGAAACCGTCAGCAAGGTGGTGAGCCATTCGCTCGACCACATCCCCGGGGCCACGGTAGGCCCCCACCCAGGTCGGCAACTCACGCGCATCCAAGGCGTCGTCACCGCCTTGGTCGTCCTGGTCGTGGTCAAGCAGACGCAGTGTGCTCGCAGCCTGCTCGTCGTCCATCGACTCGACCAGCTCGTGCAGCCGCTCCTTGACCTTCATCGCTCCATTCTGCCGCATCGGAGCCGCCTGGGATTCCGGCTACGCAGTGGCGACTCCGACACGGTTCCGACCAACCACGCTCCGGCTGGTGGCGCGGGCTGCCCCGCGGGCGCGGCGCGGCCGATCCGGCGACGGGGCGGATCCGTGGTAGGCCCCGACCGTTCCGGCGGCGCGGACGTTCCGGCGTAGCAACCGATCAGGCGGCTCGGCCAGTCAGGTGACCCGCCCAGCCCGGCGCATCGGCACATGGGGGATGCCGTCCTCGACGAACTCGGCGCCATCGCGGACGAAACCGAAACGCTGGTACCAGTGCTCCCAGTGCGACTGGGCGTCCAACACTGCCGCGCGCCCGGCGGACAGCTCCAGCGCCCGGCGGATCAGCGTGGCGGCGAGCCCCCGCCCGCGCCACGCCGGGGCGGTCACCACCCGGCCGATCCGCGCGGCACCGTCCGGTTCACGCAGCAACCGAGCCGTCGCGACCACCTCGCCGCCCCGCTCCAGCCACAGCATCCGGGCACCGGGCTCGACGTCCCGCCCGTCCAAGTCCGGGTACGGGCACTGCTGCTCGACCACGAACACGTCCACCCGCAACCGCAGGATGCCGAACAGCACGGTCGGGTCCAGCTCGCCCACCACGCCGACGCGCACCTCGCCGACGCCCACCTCGCCGACGCCCACCTCGCCGACCCGGTCCGAGCTGGCTGGGTGCGAGCTGGCCGCCCCGTCGCCGGACGCAGCCGCGCGGGCGCTCACCCGCGAGCCGCGCGGTTCAGCGCGCCGACCACGCCGAGCAGCGAGGCGTGCACGATCGACTCACTGATCCCAACCCCCCAGAACACCTGGTCCCCAACCTCAAGCTCCAGATACGCCGCAGCCTCCGAGTCGTGCCCGGTGGTCAACGCGTGCTCGGCGTAGTCGAGCACGCGCACATCCAACCCGCCCAGCCCCAGGTCCATAGGCGACAGCCCGGCGCAGAACGCCGCGATGGGGCCGTTGCCCACACCGGTCACCTGATACTCCTTGCCGAACGCGCGCACCGTCGCGGTGACGCGATCCATCGCGCCATCACTGGACGAGCTGAACGTCACCAGCTCGAACGCCCCGGGGGCGAGGTACTCGTCGGCGAAGATCTCCCACATCCGCGAGACGCTGACCTCGCCGCCCTCGCCGTCGGTGAAGCGCTGGATGACATGGCTGAAGTCGATTTGCAGCCGGCGCGGCAGGTCGAGATGGTGCTCGGCTTTCATGATGTAGGCGACGCCGCCCTTGCCGGATTGCGAGTTCACCCGGATCACGGCCTCATAGGTGCGGCCCACGTCCTTGGGGTCGATCGGCAGGTACGGCATGCCGGCCCAGGAGAGCGCGCTGAGCGGGGTCCCCTGCGCGGCGGCCTCCCGCTCCCGCGCCTCGAAGCCCTTCTTGATCGCGTCCTGGTGCGATCCGGAGAACGAGGTGTACACCAGGTCGCCAGAGTAGGGGTGCCGCTCGTGCACACCGATGCGGTTGCAGTACTCGACGGTGCGACGGATGTCGTCGATGTCGCCGAGGTCGAGCATCGGGTCGATGCCCTGGCTGAACAGGTTCAGCCCCAGGGTGATCAAGTCGACGTTTCCGGTACGCTCACCGTTGCCGAAAAGGCACCCCTCGACGCGATCGGCACCGGCCAGCAGCGCCAGCTCCGCGGAGGCCACAGCGGTGCCGCGGTCGTTGTGGGTGTGCACCGACAGCGCCACGAACTCGCGCCGGGACAGGTGCCGCGACATCCACTCGATCTGGTCGGCGTACACGTTCGGGGTGGACCGCTCGACGGTGCACGGCAGGTTGATGATGATCTCCCGCTCGGCGTCCGGCTGCCAGACGTCCATCACCGCCTCGCAGATCTCCAACGAGAAGTCCAGCTCGGTGTCCATGAATATCTCCGGCGAGTACTCCAGGCCGAAGTCGGTGCCGGCGAGGTGGTAGTCGGCGTACTTCATGATCTGCTGCGTGCCGGTGACCGCGATGTCCCGGCACTCGGCGCGGCCGTCACCGGGGAAGCCGAACACGATCCGCCGGAACGCGGGTGCGGCGGCGTTGTACAGGTGGACGGTGGCGCGTGGCGCGCCGATCAGCGACTGGACGGTCCGCTCGATCAGCTCCTCGCGCGCCTGGGTGAGCACCGAGATGCGCACATCGGCGGGGATCTTCCCGGATTCGATCAGCTCGCGCACAAAGTCGAAGTCGGTTTGGCTGGCGGCCGGGAAGCCGACCTCGATCTCTTTGAACCCCATCCGCACCAGCAGCTCGAACATGGCGTGTTTGCGGGCGGTGTTCATCGGGTCGATCAGCGCCTGGTTGCCGTCGCGAAGATCGGTTGACAGCCAGCGCGGCGCGCGCTCGATGCGGCGGCTCGGCCAGGCGCGGTCGGGCAGGTCCACCGACGGGAACGGGCGGTAACGTTGGTAGGGCATGGCGGAGGGGCGTTGCTCATTGACAGGACTCATGATCGTTCCACTGCTTTCTCATCGCTCTTCTGGTCGCCGAATCAGGCGGACCGGTCAGCGGCACTGCGGCAGCACTCAGATCGGCAGCGCGACGCCCCGCGACGGGGGGCCGACCGGCTTGGTTACCGAACCCCGCCGCGGCTGCGAAGCAGCAGCGCACGCGCCATAGTGCCTCTCATGGTAGCTGGTTCGCGGCGGTCGCGCCCGGCCAGTCAGTCCCGCGTGGTGGGCCGATCAGCCTCGGCGGTCACGTCGTCGAAAGTCAGATTCAGCTCGGCAGTCGGCTCGTCCGGCACATAGCCGGGCACGACGGTCGGCTCGCCCGGCGTAGGACCCGGCCCGACGCTCGAGTCGACCGGCCGGTAACCCGGCCCGACCGCCGGCCGGTCGAACAGCGCGGTCAGCCCCACCAGCTCTGCGGTCGGCTCATCGGGCACGAAATCCGCCTCCCATGGCGGCAGGACGGTCTCCCCGGCGGGCCGGACCGTCAACACAACCGACACCACCGGCTCATCGGGCTCGGCGGCGGACGCCGCGCTCGAATCCTCCGCCGGCGGGGTCATCGCCTCGACCGCTGTCACCTCGATCGGCGCGGCCGCTACCGCGTCCGGCGCACCCATGGCGCCGATCGACGCGCCCCGCGCGTCGATCCGCGCGGCCTCGATCCGCGTGGGCTCGATCCGGTCGGCTGCCTCGCTCGGACCGCTCGTCGCGGCCCGGTGCGCGGTCGCGGCCCGGTGCGCCGTCGCGGCCTCCGTCCCCGCCGATGCCTCGTGCGCCCCGGCCGCTGTGGCCTCGGCCCCCTCAGGTCCGTCGGTCGCCGCCGCAACGGGCACCGGGCCATCCGGGGGTTCGTCCGCAACGCTCCGCGCGGTCAGCCGTCGCGCTTCAGCCCGGTGCGCGGACTCCAGCACCGCGCCGACCAGCACACCGGCCAAGACCAGCGGCGGTGCCAGCCAAATCGCCCACAACCGTCGCATTTCGCCTAGTGCGAGCAGCACCGCGGCGTACCCGGCAAGGGGTATCAGAACGGCGAGCGCGCACCACACAAGCACCTTCGGGCGGTGGCGCACCAGCGCGAAATCCCCACCCGCGACCCGATCCGTCGCGGTGGACTCGGCTGATTCGTCCATGGCTTGCGATACCGCCAGCCGCTCGGCCGCGGGCGGCTCCGGGGCCGCGACCGCGGAACCGACGGGTTGGTCCGGCCCCTCCGACGCGGGATCGAACAGCTGACCCGGCTCCCCCAGCACGGGGTCGGATGGCTGGTCCGGCCCCTCAGACGCGGGGTCGAACAGCTGACCCGGCCCCTCAGACGCGGAGTCGGACAGCTGGTCCGGCCCCCCTGGCACGAAGTCGAAATACTGATCCGGCTCGCTCAATCCGAGATCGAATAGTCGACCAGTCGTCTCCAGGTCAACGCCGATAGACCGGCGCGGCGTCTCTGGCCCAGCATCGGCTGGTGCCACGACCACTGGCACGGTGTCCACTGGCACGACGTCCACTGGACTGGTCGCGGCTGGAGCGGCACCGGCGAGCGCAGGATCGCCCAGAACCGGATCGGGCCGCATGGTGTCGGCGGCCATGGTGTCGGCTGGCGGGAGATCGGCCAGCCCGGCCCCGGCGCGAAACCGCTCCTCCGCCGGCGGCGGCTGGGCGTCCGTGGCGGGGTGCGGCTGGGCGTCCGTCGCCACCGGCGCCTGGGCGCCCTTCGCAGGAACCCGGGCCGGCGTCGCGGGCGGTTCGCTCGCCACCACCGATTCGTCATCGGCGAACGTCGCGGGCACCGCCGCGACCACCGCCCAGACCGAGGTGTCAACGAGCGGGTCGAGATGTTGGCGAGGCGCACCGCTGTCGGCGAGCTGTGCTTCCACATCCGCCAGCTGGTCGCGAACGGAGCGCTTGTCGCCGTGCGGCGCTGAGTGCCGGCCCACGGACCCAGTGTCCTATACCGGGCGGTCCGCGCCGGGCGTGCCCTGGCCCGGTTCGCGGCCATCGGCGTGGGCCCGAGCCGACCCGGCCGCCCGCTCGCGCCGCCGCCGCGCGGTGACCAGGTACTGGCCGATCACGAACACCACCGCGGCGACAATCACCGCGATCAGGGTGGCGCCGCGGAATCCCGGAGCGCGCAGGTCCATGGTGTTCGAGCCCTTGTGCGCGCCGCTGCCACTGCCGGCCACGATGCCCAGGGTCATCAGGTTCGGGGCGGCGAGGATGACCGCGCCCAGCACGATCCAGCCTCGCGCCTTCCAGGTCAACCCCTTGCGCACCAGTTGGCGCAGCACGATCAGCGGGATGAGGGTGAACACGAAGCCGTAGCCCAGTCCCCACCATGTGCCGCTGCCACCGTGGCCGTCTTTGCCACCAGCTTGCGAGCCGATGGCGCTCGCCCACCAGCGCGGCAAGGCCAATGTGGCGATGAAGTATCCGGCGACCAACAGGACGACGATGACCACCCCGAGAATGACCCGTCGCTTGCGGGCCTGGTCTTTCTCGGCCCGCTGCTGCTCAGCCGAGTGGTCGTGGCGCTCTCCCCAATGCTCACTCATACCTACGAATGATGGCAGACAAACCACCCGCGGGGAAACCACCCGCGCGCGCCAGCGGCTGCGCGCGTTGGGAGCGCGGGACCGGTTCACTGCTCCATTGCGCGGCGCCGCACGAACCCGGCCATGCCTGGGACGGTGAACGCGACTCGCCCATATTCCGGGGCGTAGATGAGGCCCTTGCCGATCAGCGCGGCCCGGACCGGACCGAGGTTGGATTGCGTGCGACCGGTCCGGCCCGCGACCTCGGCGGTCCGCGACGGCTGCTCACCGTCCTCAGCCATCGCGATCAGGTAGGCCCGCTCGGCCGGCGTGGCACGGTCCCACCGCGAGCGAAAGAAGCCGCCGTCTAGTGAGTTCTAGCGGGTTCTAACTTTTTCCTAGAACTGGTTAGATCTTCCTAGACTTGCCCGTTCGGACGGCCGTCCCGCGCGGTCCGGCGGGCGGCGTCGGAGGGATCGCGAAGCGGGTCAGGCGCGATCGCGCCAGGGATCACGCGCCTCCGATAGTGTGGCGATTGTGGCCGAGGACACGGCGCGACGCCCTCGCGAACGGCGAGCGAGCGAAACCGACCGGGCTGATGGGATCAGCGCCGGTGCCGCGATCGCCAATGACGGACCTGACGCCGTCGACGCGGTTCTCGCGGCCGAGCGCGCGCATCTGCTGACGGCCAACCAGTGCCTGAACGTCATGCGCGCCGCGACCAGGCGCATCGCCGACTATGGCGTCGACGCGCTGGCCAGCGAATCGCTCGGCCGCCTGCGCGCGCAACGGCTCAGGGCACTGGCCGCGGACCCGGAGGCACCGCCGTTCTTCGGGCGCACCGACCGCGACCCGGACCCCGGCGACGCGGCCGGCGACATCCCGTCCGCCCCCCACGCCGCCCCGAACGGCCCCGACGAAACTCTCGCGGACGCCCCCGCTGACGCGACACGCATCGCTGCGGACCGCCCGGACAGCCCGACGGACGGCCCGGCCGAAGTGCTGCACATCGGCCGTCGGCACATCCGCGACCGACGCGGCGATCCGGTCGTCATCGACTGGCGCGCGCCGATCGCGCGGGCCTTTTACCAGGCCACCCCGGCGGACCGGATGGGAGTGCGGCTCCGCCGTCGGTTCGGCTACGCGCGCGGGGAGCTCACCAGCTACGAGGACGAGGACCTGACCCGCGGCGAGGCCTTCGGGCTGTCCTCGGCGCTGCTGCGCGCGGAGATCGAGCGCCCCCGCGTCGGCCCGATGCGCGACATCGTGGCCACCATCCAGCCCGATCAGGACGAGCTGGTCCGTGCCGGTCTGGACACTTCGCTGTGCGTGCAGGGCGCGCCCGGGAGCGGCAAGACGGCCATCGGGTTGCACCGGGCGGCCTACCTGCTCTACACCTATCCGGAGCGGTTGCGCCGCTCCGGGGTGCTGGTGATCGGCCCGAACTCCGCCTTCCTGCGCTACATCGGGCAGGTGCTGCCGGCGCTCGGTGAGGCCGGGATCGAGCAGACCACGCTGGCCGAGCTGGTGGGCCGGGTCGCGGTCACCGCCGCCGAGCCGACGGCGGTCGCGGTGCTCAAGGGCGACGCGCGCCTGGCGGAGGTGCTGCGCCGCGCGGTCTATTCCCATGTCGCCCGGCCCGCCGAGGATCTGGTGCTGACCACACAGCATCGGCGGTACCGGATCGGGGTGGAGCGGTTGCGCCGCTACTTGGACGACGCCCGTCGCGCCGGGGTGCGCTGGGCGCTGGCGCGGGACCGGTTGCGGCGCCAGCTCGCCGAGGACGTCCGCCGACAGCGCGAGGACAGCGGCGGCTCGCTGTCGGACGCGGACACCGCGGCGCTGGCGCGCTCGTCCTGCGTCGGCGAGTTCGTGGACGCGGTCTGGCCCGCCCTGGCCGCGCCGGCGCTGCTCACCCGGCTCTACACCGACGAGGGGTTCCTGCGACGCTGCGCCGGCCGGGCGCTGACCGATGCCGAGCTGGCGCTGCTGCGCCGCGCGCAGGGCCGGTCTCCCCGGGCCGCGGCCTGGACGGCGGCCGACGCGGTGCTGATCGACGAGTTGACCGGGCTGCTGGAGCCGGGGCCGAGCTGGGCGCACGTGGTGGTGGACGAGGCCCAGGACCTGTCGCCCATGC